>VFZQ01001117.1 GCA_016871135.1 Acidobacteriota bacterium
GGGCGTCTGCCGTATCCGCTGGCCGGCCGCATCTACTACATGGGCGATCAATACCGGGGCAAAGTGGCGCGTATCAACGATACTCACCTGTTCACGCCGACATTGATCAACACTCTCACGCTCGGCTTCCATCGTCTGACCCACCCCGAGCACGACATCACGGCCGTGCCGTTCGGTCAGAACTGGGGCGATAAGCTCGGCGGCTCGATCCGGAACAACCCGTACTACAACGGCGCGTTCCCCAGCGTTCGTTTCAATTCCGACAACTACTACGGTTGGGAGAGCGCCAAGCTGTGGGATGAGTACCACACGGTTTACGGCATCGACGAAAACGTGAATTGGGTCCGCGGTTCGCACAGCTTCAAATTCGGCTACAGCACGCAGTTGATGATGCTGAATACGAACAATCGGAATCGCCAGGCCGGGGACGTTTTCTTCCACCGCCTGGAGACCGCCCGCCCCGCCGACAACAGCGGCACCAGCGGCAACGCGTTCGCCAGCTTCCTGCTGGGCGCGGTCGATAGCGGCGGATTCAGCGTGCCCTTCACGCAGCAGTTGCGCTTCCCGTATCACGCCTTTTTCGCGCAAGACGACTGGAAGATCACGTCGAAGCTGACGGCGAACATCGGCCTGCGGTATGAGATGAACCTTTCTGTTCGCGAGAAGGCCGATAAGTTCTCGTACTTCGATCCGACGCTGGCGAACCCGGCGGCGAACGGCATCCCCGGCGCGCTTCGTTTCCTCGGCACCGGCCCTGGCCGCGAAGGCCGCCGCAATCTGCACAACACTGCAGCCGGCTGGGGCCCGCGCGCCGGTCTTGCTTACCAATGGAACGACAAGACGGTGATTCGTGCCGGCGCGGGCGTCTTCTACTCCACGGTCAAGGTTCCCGGCCTCGCGGGAGCGAGCAACGGTTTTGCGAACTCGCCCGGCTGGGCTTCCGCCGACCAGGGCATCACACCCGCCTTCAACTGGGATCGCGGATTTCCAGCCTGGGAAGCGCCGCCGATTCTCAACCCTGGCTTTAACGCCGGATTCGGCATTCCGTGGTGGGGCGCCGATGAAATCGCCATGCTGCCACAGAGCGCGAACTGGAACCTGGCCGTGTCGCGCGTGCTGCCGTCCAATATGGTTCTCGATATCACCTACACCGGCAACAAAGGCACGCACCTCGCTTCGGACCGCGTAAACATCATGCAGATCGATCCGAAGTACGCTTCGCTTGGCGCGCTGTTGAATCGCCGCATCAGCGACCCGGCTGTCGTGGCCGCGGGCTATCGTCCGCCGTTTGCAAACTTCGAAAATCTGCTCGGCACGCAAGCAACGCTGGGCCAAGCGCTGCGCGCCTTCCCGCAGTACACGGGCGTGACGACGGGCGGCATGATGAACCACAGCGGCAACTCGACTTATCACGCCGCGATCGTCAAAGTGACCAAACGCTTCTCCGGCGGCATGACGATGCTCGGTAGCTACACGTGGTCGAAGCTGTTGACCGATGCCGACTCTTCCGAGCCGTGGATTGCCGGCGTCGTCGGCTCTGCGGTCGGCGCG
>VFZQ01001118.1 GCA_016871135.1 Acidobacteriota bacterium
GCCGCGACCGCTAAAGCGAAGACAAACAGGCGCATAGCCGCGATCATAGCGCGAAGCCCGAGCCATGTTACGGCGCGGGCTTCGATTGAATTGGAACTGTTTACTGCTGGCAGGGCAGGAACACCGGCGAGACCGGCCCGATCACTTCGAACGGCGAGCCGATTAGCGTGGTGTCGAACACGCGGACGCCTTCGTTGAGCATGATTTTGCCGTTGGCCGGGCACGAGGTCGGTTCGTACTTCACCGGTGTGTTGCCCTTGGAGCTAGCCGGGTTCTCGTCGGTCTTCGCCGCGACGTTCACCGTGCAGCTTGCGCCGGCATTGAGTCCGGCGAAGTTGATCGAAAGGAACTCGGGTTCCAGCTTCGGCTGCCGGCCCTTGGTGGCCCCGGCCGGCTGCGAGGCCGTCACCGAGCAACCCGCGGTAACGGGCGCGCCGTTCAAGTCGAACTCGGCGGGCAGCACGTCCCACACCTGGAAGCCCGCCATGTTGACCGGCGCGGCCGTCAAGTTCTGCACGCGGATATTGAAGTTCAGCGCGGTCGACGTGGCGCTCTTGATCGGTACCGTGCCAACGCCTGTGTTGACCTTCGAGTAGGTCAGCGACTGGACAGCGTAGAGCTTCTGCACATAGGCCGTGTCGAGCGCCATGTTCCAGATGCGGGGCTCGTCGATGGAGCCGTTGAAATAGTCCTGCGCGTCGCCGCCCAATTTTCCGGAACCGATCAGGACAGGTGCGTTACTGTTGAAGATGTTTGACTGCGTGGCCGTAGTCTCCGACTGAAGCACGCCGTTCACGTAGATGGCGACCTGCCTGGTGGCGGAGTTGAATACGCCGACGACGTGATACCACTGGTTGAGCGTCAACGGGTGCGAGTAAGCGGAAGAGTGGTTGGCACAGCTGAAGGCGTTCCCGGTCTGCGTGCAACCACCGCCGAACAGCCCGTTGTGCGATACATCGAAACGCGCGCGCAGGCCATTGTTAACGTTCAAATCGATAAAGTAGCCGCGCTGCGCAACTCCGTTATCGTCCCATTTCGCGATGATCGGCTGGCGCACCGGACCTGGGGCTGCGGGTCGAATCCACGCTTCAAGCGTGATCGATCCCGTGATCTGGACAGACGCGCCGTTGCCGGCGTTGACGAGATCGCTCGTGCCATTAAATCCAAGTGCGCCGTTGAACTTACCGGTCGTCCAAGTACCGCCCGTAATAGCACCATGGTTCCCATTGGTGGTGCGGTCGTTGGCGACAGCGCCCGTACCTTCGTCCAACCGCCACCAGGCGGCGTATTGCGCTTGACTGGATCCGGCGGCGGCAAGGAGCAGGCTGAATAAGATTGCATATTTCTTCATTGTGATTTTTCCTTTTGTTGGCGAGATTCGCTAGACAAAGGTACAAGCGCGAGACGCCGCCGAAGGTTGTCACCTTTTTTCAGACCCGTTGTGGCAATCGCGCGCGGAACGCGACAAAATATGGCCATGCGAACCTTGTCTATGCTACTCGCCTGTTCCGCCTTCGCCGCCGAACCGCTCATCGTCATCGATACACCG
>VFZQ01001119.1 GCA_016871135.1 Acidobacteriota bacterium
CTTCGTCAGCTTTGTCGCGATGCGATCGAGATTCAACTCGTACTGCTCGACAAGTAGCTGATGTTTGCCATCGTCCATTCGTCGCAAGTCGTGCAACCCGAAGTTGAAGTGGATAACGGCCCAACTTTCTTTGCCGAGCCACTCCTCCAGCTTCGCCACGCCGTTTGAGGAGTGCGCCGCGTTGCCGGGGTTGTGCGTGACGACCGCCTTGCCCGCAAGTAATTTCGTCAAGGGCGGCGTATAGCCAATCGAAATTGAGTCGCCAATGATGAGGACCTTGGGCGACTGCGCCGCTAGCACGGCGCCGAAAAACCAGAGTGCAAATCGCATCTAGCGATTGTAACGATACTGAAGCCAGCCAGCGATGGTCTTGCCATCGACGATACCGCCCTCACCGATCATCGCCTTCATTTCACGCGCGGTGAACCACTTTGATTCTATGCGTTCGTCGCCAATAAAATTGGTCTTTCCCTGCTTCAAATCGCGTGCCAGATAAACGTGGATCTTCTCGTCGACAAATCCCGGCGTCGGATAGTAGGCCAGCAGTTTCGTCCACGTTTTTGCGGTTAGGCCGGTTTCCTCTTTCAACTCGCGCTTGGCCGCCTGTAGCGGTGTTTCGCCTGGATCGATGCGCCCCGCCGGCGCTTCCCAAAGGAAGGCCGACGCGGGCAAACGATACTGCCTCGCCAACAATACTCGGCCCTTTTCGTCGACCGGAATCACGGCCGCGCTTCCCGGATGCCGAACAATCGAGCGCCGGATTTCGTGCCCGCCCGATTCGACGAAGGTCTCTTCGGTTACCCGGAAAATCGGGCATCGGTAAATCTCTTTGTTCATGGACGTAGCGCCTTTCGGAACTGATCGTAGGGAAGGGTATTCAACACATCGGGCTGCGTCAGCCAACCGCGACGCGCCATGCGCACGCCGTAAGTCATGTTCGCCATGTGTTTGGGATGATGCGCGTCGGTTGAAATCGTGAAGCGACAGCCTTTGCTCTTGGCGATACGAATCAACGACGCGTGCAGATCGAGGCGTTCGGGGCTGGCGTTGATCTCCATCGCAACTCCTTTCGCTGCGGCCGCTTTCGCGATCCGCTCGAAGTCGTAAACGAAAGCGTCGCGATGCAGCAGCACGCGGCCAGTGGGATGGCCGATGACTTTGACGTGCGGATTCTCCAGGCAGGCCAAATAGCGATCGGTCATCTCCGAGGCTTCGAGGTTCATGTAGCTGTGGACAGAGGCGACGACGAGGTCGAGCTGGCTAAGCGCCTCGTCGTTCAGATCCATGCGCCCGTCCTTCAAAATGTCGCACTCCAGACCCGACATAACGCGAATAGCCAGCGCCGAGTGATCGAGAGCGCGCACACGCTGCGCGAACGCGATGCAGCGCGTCTCGTCGAGGCCGTTGGCCATCGCTAGCGCTTTCGAGTGATCGGTGATCGCGATGTACTCGTAGCCATGGCCGCGCGCCGTTTCCGCCATCTCCTCAAGCGACGCGCGGCCGTCGGACTCGCGCGTGTGCATGTGAATGTCGCCTTTCATCTGGCCC
>VFZQ01001120.1 GCA_016871135.1 Acidobacteriota bacterium
GGCGATCGACGGCGCGTCAATCGGGTTCGGAGTCGCGGCGACTGTCGTCACCGTCGTGCTCTGCGCGATGTGGTCGGCGTTCTCGGGCGCGCGCCCCGGCGCGGGTGTTCGCGTGACGCGTGCGAGTGGCGGCGCTTTGATTGGCGTGGAAGTCGCGCTGTGCGTGACCCTCGGCGCGCAGCTACCCTAGCGAACTAGGGAAAACGTGTCAAGCCCGGCACTAGCCCGGGCACGGACCGAATTAGGGGTATTCGGCGAAAACGGGGCGCACTGGCGCCCCGCCACTAGGCGGCTTCGCCGCCCTTCACGGGTTGCGCAACGGCTTCCCGGCACCGCTGGAACAGCTCCAGCAACGAATCGGCGTACTCCTCCGGAGTCCGCGCCGCGCTCTTGCCGCCGAACCCGGCGGCCGGCGAGCCCTTGCCATAGCCGGTTGTCACGGCCACGAATTTCATCAACTCGAGCGCGACCTCGTCGCGATTGTTTTTTTCCGACGGTTTCGACTCAGGTGCTTTTTCATCTGCCATATATCTAGACTAGACTAAGATGCCGGTTCTCGCCCGCCGACAGTTTCGCCGCATGCGGGGCGGCGCGCAGGCCCATCTCATGGAAGGCGATGACGGCCACTTTTACGTCGTCAAATTCACCGACAACCCCCAGCACCGCCGCGTGCTCGTGAACGAGTGGGTGGCCTCCATGCTTCTCGATTACCTCGACATCGCCCACCCGGAGGTTCGCGTTATCGAGATTTCCGCCGAGTTCCTTGCCGCCAATCCCGACGTCTCCATTCAAATGGGTTCTTCCCGCCGGGCAGTCACACCCGGTTGGCACTTCGGTTCGCGATTTCCCGGCAATCCGATCACGCAAGCCGTCTACGACATCTTGCCCGACGCGCTAATCAAGAAGATCGTCAATCCCGATGACTTCCTCGCCGTGCTCGCATTCGACAAATGGGCCGGCAACAGTGATTCTCGCCAAGCCATCTTCTTCCGCGCTCGCATCGGCGAATGGGTTCCCGGCGCGGCCAACCCCCTGCAAGTTGGCTTCGTCGCGCAAATGATGGATCACGGCTTTCTCTTCGACGGCCCAAACTGGGCATTCCACGATTCCCCGCTGTTTGGCCTCTTCTTCCGTCCGCAGGTTTACGCCCGCGTACGCGGCGTCGGCGATTTCGCACCATGGCTCGAGCGCATCGAAAGCGTACCGGCCGAATTGATGGACCGCATCCTCCGGCAGACTCCCGAGACATGGCTGCCGGGTGATGACCGCGACGCGCTCGAAAAATTGCTCGAAGGTCTGATGCGCCGCCGCAAGCGCGTTCCCGACCTGGTCGCCGAATGCACGACCGGCCGCGCTAATCCGTTCCCAGCGTGGACGTGATCGAGTCCGCGATCATTCTCGCCGTGATCGGCGCGAGCAGGATTCCGTTTCGGAAGTGCCCATAGGCCAGCCAGGTGTTCTCGCCGGGAATTTTCTCGACCACCGGATCGGAGGCCTCCGACGCCGGCCGCAGTCCGGTCCAAACTTCGTCGGGCGGCCGATCGCG
>VFZQ01001121.1 GCA_016871135.1 Acidobacteriota bacterium
AACCGGCGTATCGCCGGCCGCGACAACATCGAGATGCCCAACATTAGCTACGCCAACGTGGATGACATGCTGGCCAACCGTCCGTTGCAAGCGAGCGTGACGTGGGGCGTCAAGCCTTTCCTGATCAGGAATTGGGGCATCGGCTTCTTCGCGCAGGATGATTTTCGCGTCAACCGTAAGCTCATGCTGAACCTCGGTGTCCGGTACGACTACATGGCCGTCCCGTCCGAACGCGACGGGCGATTGTTCAACCGCTCGGCTCCGTTCGGCTTCGGCCCGCTACGTCCGGCCGATTCCGCCTATGACGCGGACTTCATCAACTTCAGCCCCCGGTTCGGATTCGCCTACACGGCGGATCAATCGAGCAAGATCGTGATTCGTGGCGGATTCGGCGTGTTCATGAATCCGCACACGCTGTTCGGCGGACCGGTGGAGTTGGTGCGCACCGCGGTGGACGAGCCGTTCCGCTTCATCTTCGTCCGCTCCGATATCGACCGCCTGGGGCTGCGATATCCGATCACGAACGCGAACACTCTTCAGTTCGTGAAAAATCCGAACGCGCCGTGGTCGAACGCGAGCATCAACACGAGTTTCCCGAACCCCTACAGCCTGCAGTGGAATCTGGGCATCCAGCGCGAGATCACCAAGAGCCTGGCGATCGAGACGGCGTACGTGGCGTCGCGCGGAATCAAGCTGAATCTGGTGCGTGACTTCAACCAAGTGGATCGCCTCACCGGCGCGCGCAATCCCGCGTTCGGCCAGAACCGCTTCTACGACACGTCCGAATCGAGCCGCTATCATTCGTGGCAGTCGTCGTTGCGCAAGCGGTTCTCGCGCGACTTCCTGTTCAACATCCACTACACCTACGCGAACAACCTTTCCTACAATTACGGCGATCTGCTGCTGCCCGATCAGCGCCCGCAGGACATCCACAACCTGCGGCCGGAACTCGGTCCGACGCCCTACGATGTCCGGCACCGCTTCGTCAGCGACTTCCTGTACGAGCTTCCGTTCTTTCGCTGGAGCGGCAAGACCGGGCGCGGCCCGCGCCTGGCGCTGGGCGGATGGCAGTTGAGCGGTATTTTTTCCGCGAACACGGGCTCGGCATTCAACGTGAGCCAGCCGTCGTCGATCCCCGGCAGCCGGCCAGACTACGTGGGCGGCAATGCGATCAATTCGAACTATCGCCAGACCTTACAGTATCTGAGTCCGGCGGCTTTCGCTCGCGTTCCGTTGATCGCGGCCAGCGGAGCGACGGCGCGTCCGGGCACGATCGGGCGCAACGCGCTTCGGGTTCCGGGAGCATGGAACGTCGATTTCGGATTGGCGAAGAATTTAAACTTCACTGAGCGCGTGCGGTTCCAGTTCCGGGTGGACATGTTCAACGGGTTCAACCACACCAACCTCGGAGGAGTCTCGAGCAACATCCAGGTGGCGAACTTCGGCCGGCTGACGAACGCGACGGCACGGACGGTCCAGTTGAACGGACGGTTGAGTTTCTAGATGCGGCGAGAGTCGTTCCTGTCGCCGGCGGGCGGCGAGCAC
>VFZQ01001122.1 GCA_016871135.1 Acidobacteriota bacterium
CAACACATCGCGCAACACCGAATCGAACACAAACTCCACGCCCGCCGATCGCAACGCGGTCACGCAACAGGCCAGAAACAACCCGCCCACAATCGGCGCCGGCAGATGCAGGCGTTCGAAGAACGCAACACGCCCCGCCAGCCACCAACCGCCCGCGCCGAGCGCCAGCGTCTCGGCCGCGTTGAGCGTGACCGTCACAGCCCCGCTTTCTTCCACATCGCATCAACCCGCTGCTTCACATCGGCCGGCATCGTGATCACATCCGGCCAAGGCCGCGTGAATCCTTCTTCCGGCCACTTCCGCGTCGCGTCGATGCCGAACTTCGATCCCCAATTCGCCATGCGGCTCGCATGATCCAACGAATCGATCGGCCCCATCGCGAACTCGATATCGCGCTGCGGGTCGATGTTGTTGAGCGCCTTCCACGCCGTCTCGCTCACGTTCTGTACATCGACCGTGTCATCGACGACGACAATGCACTTGGTGAACATCGCCTGCCCCAAGCCCCAGATCGCGTGCATCACCTTGCGCGCCTGCATCGGGTAACTCTTGCGAATCGACACCAGCATCAGGTTGTGAAAGATCCCCTCGGCCGGCATGCAGATGTCGCGGATCTCGGGAATCTGCAACCGCATCAGCGGCAGAAAAATCCGTTCGATCGCCTTACCCATGAAGTAGTCCTCCATCGGCGGCGGCCCCACGATCGTCGTCGCATAAACCGGATTCTTGCGATGCGTCACACACGTCACATGAAACACCGGGTATTCGTCTTCAAGCGAATAGAACCCCGTGTGATCGCCAAACGGCCCTTCGGTTCGCGTCTCACCAAGCTCGACGTAGCCCTCCAGGACAAACTCCGAATTCGCCGGCACTTCGATATCGACCGTCTCGCACGAAACCATGTCCACCGGCTTGCGCCGAAGAAATCCCGCGATCATCATCTCGTCCAAATCGGGCGGCAGCGGCAGAATCGCCGAGTACATCACCGCCGGATCCGAGCCGATCGCCACTGCCACATCCATGCGTTTCTCGCCCGCCTTGAATCGCCGCCGGTAATGTTCCGCGCCCTGCTTATGCGTCTGCCAGTGCATGCCCGTCGTTCGATCGTCGTAGACCTGCATGCGATACATGCCGCAGTTGCGCTTGCCTGTCTCCGGATTCTTGGTGAACACCATCGGCAGCGTGATGAACGGCCCGCCGTCTTGCGGCCAGCACTTCAGCACCGGAATATCGCGCATCGAAAAACCGTCCTTGCGAATCACTTCCTTGCACGCGCCGCTCGCTACCTTCTTCGGAAAGAACGAACCCATCTCGGCCAGCTTCGGCAGCATCGACAGCTTGCCCATCAGCCCTTGCGGCATCTGCATCTGCAAGTAGTCGGTGATGCGGTCGGCGATGTCTTGAAATTTCTCGACCTCCAGCGCGATCTCCATGCGCCGCTGCGAAGCGAACGCGTTGATCAACACCGGGACATTCGACCCCTTCGGTTTCTCGAACAACAAAGCCGGGCCGTTCTGTTTCACCGACCGGTCGGCGAACTCCGTG
>VFZQ01001123.1 GCA_016871135.1 Acidobacteriota bacterium
GCGCGATCAGCACGAGACGGAATAGAACGAAGTCTCTCAAGGAATCGAGCGTCCACTCTACCGTAGTCGGGTGTTCAAGGCAAGTGGTCGAAGTGCCTGCCCGAACCAGCAGCTAGAGTAGTGTATGCTCAAGAGATTCGACTGGAGGACGTCTAAAATGCGTCGGTGGATCATTCTTGCAACTTCCCTTGTGTTGCCGCTCCAGGCTGCAACGCTTACGTTTCCAAACGGATCGGGCGCTGTCGAAGGATCGACGAGTATCAGCGGAATCTTCAACACTGCTCCTGTTGCCTTCCAGTTTGTCTGGGCGGCTTCCGAACTTGGGGCGCTCTCGATCGGCGATCAGATCACGGGCATCCGCTTTAGGCAAGATGGAGGCGGGGTGGCCGAACCGTCGGCTGGTTCGACATTTACAGACTACTCGATAGCGGTCAGCGCGTCGGCCAACGCCATCGGCAGTCTGAGCACGACGTTCGCCTCCAACGTGTCGGGAACGTCGGTTGTGGTTCGTACCGGTGGCCTAACGATTCCCGCGGGCGCGTACCCGGGAGGAAGTTCACCCAATTCGTTCGGACCGCTTATCGGCTTCACGACGCCGTACGGTTATACCGGCGGCGACTTATTATTTACAATCACCCACACCGGCGGCACGGGTTTTTTCAGCGTCGACGTGACCTTCAACTCGGCGCTCGGCGATATTGTAACTGCTTCTGGCAACACGGCTTCTAGCGGTATCGTTGTTGCGGGAATCGCCGTTATCGGACAGTTGGAATTCGATTCGGCGGTTCCTGAACCTTCCGCCATCGTACTGTTGGCGATAGGCTTGCCGGCTATCTTGGTACTGCGGCGGCGCGGGTAAAGAACTTCCAGATCTCGACAGTCGCCATATCGGGCCAGTGATGACCTTGGTTCGCGAGGATCGCCGCCTCGAACCCGTTGCAGTACGTCCGCCGTTCGACGCCCTCCGCGTTCTGTTTTGAAGCCGGCGCCTCCGCGCAGCCGTTCATCCGCGCCCACTTCGCGATCGCCGACTCCATCGGCGGCGTCGTGCGCGTGGCCCACGGCAGCTTCGACTCGCCACCTTCGAACGGTATCACCGCGTCTATCTTTCCAATCAACCAAAGCGTGGGCACCGGCTTCGCAAGCCTTTTCTCTTCGACGTACGGCAGCGACGCGACCGACGCGATCGCGGCGATCTTATCCCGCCGCTTTACCGCCAGCAGAAACGACAACGCCGCTCCGTTGGAGTGGCCCGTCACGAACACACGTTTCGTATCAATCTGAAAACGCCACGCGGCGTCGTCGAGCAACGCGTCGAAAAACAGCGCGTCGTCGATCCGCGCCCGAGGCGAGGCGGCGTTCAGGTTGCCGCCGTTCCACAACCGCGGATTCGTTAGGAACGCGGCGTCGAACCGGGGCCTGGCGGGCAATCCATCCGGAGCGATCACCGCGAAACCGTTCGCCTTTGCGGCGTCAAGCCAGCCGTTGCGTTCCAGGTACAACTTGCCGCCGCCGCCCGCGCCATGAAAGACGAATAC
>VFZQ01001124.1 GCA_016871135.1 Acidobacteriota bacterium
GCGCCTTCCGCCGGCGCGACAAGATCCTGAAGTTCGAGGGCGGCTATCACGGCATGAGCGACTACGCGCTGATGTCGCTGGCGCCCAAGAACCCCGGCAACTTCCCGCGGCCGATTCCGGATTCGGCCGGCATCCCCAGGAGCGTCCAGGACGAGATGCTGATCGCCGCCTTCAACGATCTCGACATGGTCGAAGGCTTGATCAAGGAGCACAAGGACGAGCTTGCGGGTGTGATCGTCGAGCCGTTTCAGCGTCTGCTGCCGCCGCAGCCCGGCTTCCTGCAGGGCCTACGGAAGATCACGCAGGCGCACGGCATCCCGCTGATCTTCGACGAGGTCGTGACCGGTTTCCGCTTCGCCTATGGCGGGGCACAGGAATACTACGGCGTGACGCCGGACCTCTGCACGCTGGGCAAGATCGTCGGCGGCGGCTATGCGCTGGCGGCGATCGCCGGCCGCGCCGACATCATGGCGCATTTCGATCGCCTCGCCGTGGCGGACGAGGACTTCCTGTTCCAGGTCGGCACGCTCTCGGGCAATCCCGTCGCCGCGATCGCCGGCCTCGCGACGCTCGAGGTGCTCAAGCGGCCCGGCGCGTACGAGCGGGTGTTCGCGACCGGCCGCACCTTGATGACCGCGCTCGACGGTATCCTCAAGCGAGCCGGCATCAAGGCGCGGGTGATCGGCGAGCCGCCGCTGTTCGACGTGATCTTCACCGACCAGCAGGTGAAGGACTATCGCGACACGCTGAAGGCCGACAAGGAGATCGCGACGCGCTTCAACAAGAAGCTGCGCGAGCGCGGCATCATGAAGGGCGAGAGCAAATACTATGTGAGCCTGGCCCATACCCAGGCCGACATCGATCACACGATCGGCGCCTGGACCGACGCCGTCGCCGAGCTGAAGACGGAGGCAGGGGCGTGACGCGACAGCGCGTCATGGCGCGACGCAGCCCAAAAAAGATCGGCGTTCACGAGGGGTGAACGCCGACGAAGTCTAGAAAACGATGATGATAAGGAAGAAGAAACAGAAACGAATAGACACTGGATACAGGCGGGTTGGGTTGGGGAACCCGCCGGGGAAGCGATAGATGTCTAGGTGACCTCCAGATGCTCGATGATGGATGGGGGACGCGCGGATGATCTCGGATTTCGTTCCTCAGTGACGCGCCAGCGGGCGGGCGGCGATGATCGCGCCGGTCGGCGCTGCGGGCAGCGGCGCCTCGACCATGCGAAGCGCCGTGACGCGCATCGCCTGACTGGCCTGGGCTTCGGGGATGTCGACGAACTGGGTGAGCAGCCCTGCCACCATCGCCACGAAGAAACACCCGACACCGGCGACGACCGCCTTGACAGCGGGGATATTGGGGAAGGGACCGCCAACAGCGATGGCTGCCGGTTTCGAGCTCTCTTCGAGGGAATGGGGGAGCGCGGTGCCCGAAACCCGGACGACCACGCCGTGGCTGATGAACATGACCTTAACCAAGGAATAAAATATCAATTTCAAGAATACGCATTCCATAACACATATTTCGGTT
>VFZQ01001125.1 GCA_016871135.1 Acidobacteriota bacterium
GGGCGCCGACGCTTTCCCGTTTCCAGCGATCGAAATACCGGGCGCACTGCGGGGCTGGCACGGAGTCGATCAGATAGGCGTGAAGCCCTTTGACATATGGGAGAAGTCCCAGCTTGCTGTTGCGCGCTTTGTAGGCGAGGTTTATTGGAGAGTCTTGAACAACCGCGAAGGTGCGCGGGCTTCTTTCGATCTGCTTTAGCTTTTCGCCCAATGCGTCCAGAAGTGGCTGGCTTTGTAGCTTGAGCACCATCTCGCCCACCGGTTCGATTTGTAGTGCCGATTGCAGCCCGGCGACAGCGCTCTCGAGCAGGGTTGTGTGTTCGCCGCGTTTGCGCTGTTCGGGTGTGAAGCCCTTTTCGAAAACGAGTGCCATCGTTTCGTAATAAGGGTTGAGCCGCGGCGTTAGCGGAGACTTGCAGTCGAGCGCAGGCAGCGGTTCGAGCGGAGCACGGAGGAACATTGCGGTTGCGCGCGGTTTGTCGACGTTCATCATGGCGGTGACGGCCCGCATGCGAAGCGAGAGCCGGTCGAGCTTCGTATCGGCCGCGGTGACGTAGGAGCGTTGATCGGTGTGCCAGCCGCCCTTTAGGGGGAATGGATCGAAGGCTTGAGCGGCCGCTTCGAAAGCCTCTTCGATGACTTCCGCCTTCCAGTCCTTATGCTTGTCAAGGCGGCCGGATTCCGCGAGGCGCAGGGCAAGATCGGCGCGGTATTCAGGCGGCAGACCGCGTGTGGGATCGAGGAAATCGACGAGGGCTTTTGGGCGGTCCTGCGCGATGAGCGCGAGCGGGAGAAGAAACAGCCAGCGCATGACTCATGCTAGCGTATTGTCGAATGCGTCGACGACTGTTCCTCTCTTCACTAGCCGGTGCGATGGCTCCCGCGCAAACGACTCGAAAACCGAATATTGTTTTTATCCTCGCCGATGATATGGGTTGGGGCGACTTGAGTTGCTATGGCAATCGCAACTTGAAGACGCCGGGAATCGATCGGCTGGCGCACGAGGGAACGCTTTTCACGCAGTTCTACGTGTGCGGTTCTGTGTGTTCGCCGTCGCGGACTGCGTTTACGACTGGGCACTATCCGGCACGGCATCGCGTGCATGGTCACTTCGCCGCCGAGGAGTTGAACACCAATCGCGGGATGCCGCACTTTCTCGATCCGGCCGTGCCGACGCTGGCGCGGCAGTTGAAGAAGGCCGGTTACACCACGGCGCATTTTGGCAAGTGGCATCTGGGACACAACGGCAACGCACCGATGCCGGATGCGTATGGATTCGATGAACACAAGTCGGTGACGTCGATGGAGACGCGGTGGCAGGAGCAGGGGCCTGGTTTCCGCGCGAAGTCGAGCGCCCAGTTTGTCGACTGGGGGATTGAGTTCGCCGAGAAAAATCGGTCGAAGCCTTTCTACATGCAGCTTTGGATGTTGTTGCCGCATGCGACGCTTGATCCGACGCCGGAACAGTTGAAGCCGTTTGAGGGGCAGGGGCCTGGCTCCGGCACGAAGCACCTGGGTGCGAATCAGATCTACAAC
>VFZQ01001126.1 GCA_016871135.1 Acidobacteriota bacterium
CACGCAGCCCCGAGATGCTTCTGGTTCTCGGCCCGCTGGTCGGCTTCTTCGGACACGGTTACTACAGCGCGTTCGGCGCGATCTTGAGCGAGTTGTTTCCATCGACCGTGCGAGCCACCGCGCAAGGCCTCTGCTACAACGGAGGCCGTGTGATGAGCGCCTTCGCTCCCGCGGTCATCGGCGCGCTGGCGGATCGCAGCGGACTTGGCTCGGCGCTGACGCTCACGGCCGCGTTTTTCTTTATCGGAGGCATGCTGGTGTTCGCGCTGCCGGAGACGAAGGGGCGGACGCTTTCCTAGCGCGGCGTCAGAGGCATCGGCGATACTGTAATCAGCCCCATGGCAAATCTAGCCGACATCGAACGCATCCTGCCCGAGCTGTCGCGCGGCGAAAAGGCGCAGGTGTTGAAGTGGGTCGTAAAGGACCTCGGCGATGATTTTCCAGGAATCGACACGCAACCGAACGTTTGCGGCGGCGAGCCATGCATCGTGCGCACCCGCATTCCTGTCTGGCTACTGGAACAGTCGCGCCGCTTGGGGGCCACGGATCGCATTCTGCTCGAGTCATTCCCGTCGCTCCGCGCCGAAGACCTTTCAAACGCGTGGGCGTATGTCCGCTCTCATACCAGCGAGATCGATAGCCAAATTCGAGACAACGAAGCTGCCTGATGGCTCGCTTCTATTCCAACGAAAACTTCGAGCGCCAAGCCGTGGAAGAACTGCGCGCGCTCGGGCACGACGTGTTGACTTCGGCGGAGGCGGGTAATGCGAACGCGCCGTTTCGGACGACACGGTGCTGGCATTTGCGACAAGCACCGATCGAATCGTGCTGACTCACAACCGACTCCACTTTGTTCGGCTTCACAATACGCATGTCGCCGATCATTCGGGCATTGTCGTCTGCAGCGTAGACCTCGATTTCCGCCGGTTGGCGCGGAGGATCGACGCAGCGGTGTCCGCGCTGCCGTCGATGGTCAACCAGCTGTTGCGAATCAATCTCTCCTAACGCAGCGGCAGCGTAACGATATTCCCCAGCAAACTGCCTACAGTCATCGACACGCGCACCACCGGCCCATCGGGATCACCAGGCAGCGGCCGCGCATTCGCCGGCACTTCAACGTTGACCTGATACAGTCCGATATACCCCGGCGCAAGCCCCGCAAACAACACACGCGCCGCGATGTTGCCGATCGTGACATTCGGCGTCACCATACTCACAGCCAACGGCCCCGAAGGCGATATGCCGCCCGACGCCGGTTGATTCGTCACCGCGCCCAAGCCGGTACAGTACATAACCAACACCTCTCCGTTCGCAGCCGGATTCGCCAGAGTGACGAGACTGCCATTCGCGTGCGTAATGATGCCCGGTCCCTGGCCGTTCTGCTGCGTCGTGAAAATACCGGGCCGGTCCCCGAAGACGATCATCCGCGCGGGCGACCTTCCGCCCGCGGTGACGACTTCCACATTGGCTGCGGTAATCGCCGGCGCGCGCAGTTGCCACGGCGCCTGCAAATTGATTTGCGTCGGCGTCA
>VFZQ01001127.1 GCA_016871135.1 Acidobacteriota bacterium
TGGGTATTAGGGAGATCAAGCAATGAAAACTGGCGTCACGGTGATGCCCGAGTATTTTCAGAATGAAGGCGTGGATGGGGTCGTCGAACGGCTGGCGGCGGCGAAGGTGGACATGATTGCGACATCGCCGTATGTGATGGAGCCGTCGAACGAAAAGGACGGCGGGCGCGAACCACCAGTCGACGCGGGCGCGGGATCGGTGCGGCTGCTCGATCGTACGCTGTGGGGCAAACGCGAGTTGTTTGTGAAGACGGCGCCGAGTTTCGATCCGGACAAGAAGCTGTACAACGGACTGCGTTATCAGCCGGCCGCGCCGAACGGGCTGACGTTTCGCGAAGGCGGCGTGATCAAGGCGTTTCTGCGCGCGGCGCAGGCGAGGCATATCCAAACGTACTTGCAGGTGCAGGCGGCGATTCCGCCGGGTTATCGGGTGCAATTCGGCGGACCGCTCGACGACGACAAACCGCGGCTGCCCGATGGGCGCGTGCCACCGAAACGGCTGGCGAATAACGGGTCGCTGGCGAGTCCGCACATCATCGATTACACCGTTGCACTGACGCGCGATTTGGTGAAGACGTATCCCGACATCGACGGCATTCGCTTCGACTGGCCGGAGTATCCGCCGTATTTTCTCGACGACGTTTTTCTCGACTTCAATCCGCATTGCGCGCAGGCGGCCACGCGCATGGGATTCGACTTCGGCAAAATGCAGCGCGCGGCGTTGGATCTCTATCAACTCGTGCACGGCGGGTTGACGAATCGGCTGCTGGAACGGATGGCGGATCTCGACGGCGGGCGGCAGACGATCTTGTCGAGTTTGATCGACAACCCCGCGCTGCTGGATTGGCTGCGCTTCAAAGGCGCGCTGGTTTCGGAGTTGGCGCAGCGGTTGCGCGATGCGATTCCGGGGAGGATCGCGCTGGCGTTTGGTGTGTTCCCTCCCCCGTTCGGCACGGTGAGCGGCATGCAGTATTCGGCGCTGGCGCGGTATGCGAGCGCGCTGCATGTGAAGCTCTACACGATGCACTGGCCGGTGATTTTCCGGTTCTACGCGGACGCGATCATGAAGGCGAATCCGGGGTTGAATGAGGAGTTGTTGTGCCGTTTTCTGGCGCAACTCCTGGAGATCCAGGACCCGCCGTATGCGGCGCGCGTGAGCGACTATCGTTATCCGGAGCCTGACGAGGCGCATCCGGTTGGACGCGACGCGCAGATGCGAAAGATTCGCGATGCGCAGCGGGCGGCGGGATCGACGCCAGTGTTCGCGTTCGTGCATGGGTACGGGCCGGTCAGCGATTTCAAGCGGCGGCTGGAGATTGGCCGCGCGGCCTCGCAGCACGGCGTGTGGATCAACCGTTACGGCTACTTGCGCAACGAAAAAATCGCGCTGCTGAAGCCTACCGAATGACGCCTTGTTTCTTCACCCAGCGCACGAAGACGTCACGCATCATGTCGGGCGTGTTTTCGAACTGGATGCCTTCGAGGCCGAGGCCGGCTCGCGATTCGGCGTTGTTGACGAGGTAATCGGAA
>VFZQ01001128.1 GCA_016871135.1 Acidobacteriota bacterium
ATCGATTTCCGCGACGACGGAACCGTCTTCTTTCTGGCCGGCACGGCGGACGACGACCTGGTGCTCTACCAAGCCACCCCATTGTTCTAGCCATGACACGCCGCGGTCTCTTCCAAATTCCTTTCGCGGCGCACTTAGCCGCCCAGCCACGCAGACTCAACGTTTTGATGATCGCCGTCGACGATCTCAACAACCGGCTCTCGATCTACGGCGACCCGCTCGTCAAAACGCCTAACATCGAACGGCTCGCCAAACGCGCCGTCCGATTCGACCGGGCGTATTGCAACTTTCCGCTCTGCAATCCCTCGCGCACTTCTTTGTTAAGCGGACGGCGCCCGGAGACCACGCAAGTCTTCAACAACAATGTCGAGCCGCGAACTTATTTGAAAGATACCGTCTTCCTGCCGGAGTACTTCAAGTCCCATGGCTACTTCACGGCCCGCGTCGGTAAAATCGCGCACGGCCGGTTTGAATATCAGGTGAAGTGGGACATCTCCGAAAGCCGGGCCGGAGTCGCCTACAGCCAGGGCGATCCCTCTTCGGACCGCAAGAAGAATAAGAAGGAAGAACAGGGCGAAGGCGGCGTCAAGCTGAGTTGGACGCAAACCAAACGCGCCGACGAGGAGGAGCCGGACGGCGCCACGGCCCGCCGCATCGCCGCGTTGATTAGCGCCAACAAGAACAAGCCGTTCTTCATCGGCTGCGGCTTCCACAAGCCGCACCTGCCTTGGGTCGCGCCGAAAAAGTACTTCGATCTCTACAAGGAATCGGATATCGCGTTGCCGAAGACCCCCGCCAACGATCGCGACGACATTCCACCCATCGCGTTGACTTCGACCAAAGGCGATGCGGAAATGACGGATCCAGAGCGACGCCAGGCCATCCTCGCCTATCACGCCGCGACCTCGTTCATGGACGCTCAGTTAGGTGTCGTGCTCGACACGCTCGACAAAGAAAAACTCTGGGACTCGACGGTCGTCTTGTTCTTCGGCGACCACGGCTGGCACTTATACGATCACTTACAACTCTGGCGCAAGATGTCGGTGTTTGAACAATCGGCGCGCGCCCCGATGTTGGTCCATGCGCCCGGCCGCAAACAAGGCGTGTCGACGGCACGCTTCGTCGAGTGGGTCGATATCTACCCGACGTTAGCCGAACTCGCCGGACTCCCGCCCGCCCGCGGTGTGGAAGGCGTAAGCTTCGCGCCGCTGCTAGACAACCCACAACGGCCCTGGAAGCCGGCCGCATACACCATCGTCGCCCGCGGCAGGAATCAGTTCGGCCGCAGCGTCCGCACCGACCGCTACCGCTACACCGAGTGGGACGATGGCAAAGCGGGCGCCGAATTCTACGACCACGAGACAGATCCGAACGAGTGGACAAACCTCGCCGCCCCCGGCCTCCCGGCCCCTCCAAAACTGGCGGAGATGAAAGCGCTGCTGCACGCCGATAAAAGCAAAAACCGGCCGCCGAAGTAAGTGGACACAGCGGCTGGGTTAATTGAACAGACGCAACAACCCGCCCTTCG
>VFZQ01001129.1 GCA_016871135.1 Acidobacteriota bacterium
CCAAATCGACCGCCAACCGGGTCCCGAGTTCGACCGATGTTACATTGACCAAGCCGTTAACGGGCGAAGGGACGATCCTCGGAACGGTTCCATACATGGCGCCGGAACAGTTGCAGGGACAGGATGCCGACGCGCGCAGCGATATCTTTTCGCTTGGCTGTGTACTGCACGAGATGATCACGGGTGAGCGCGCATTCTCCGGCAAGACGCCAGTCGCAATTATGGCGGCGATTCTGGAACAGGAACCGTCGAGTGCGCCCACTGCGCCGGCGTGGCTCCGAAGGCTGATTCGGCGCTGTCTCCGCAAGGCTCCGAATGAACGATGGCAATCGGCCGGTGATGTCGCTCTCGAACTGCGGGATCCGCCGGAGGAGGCGGCGCCCGTGGCGGCTTCAAAACCGTTGTGGCAACCGTGGGCGATCGCGGTGGCGTTGGCGCTGGTGGCGGGGTGGGTGGCTTGGAGGCGGCCCGCGCCAAATCCAGGCGGGTCCGCCGTGCGAGCAACCATCGAAAGCCCGGAAAAGTACACGATAGTAAGCGCAAGCGGGGAGGGGTATGCGATCGTGTCGCCCGATGGGAAGTCGATCCTCTTCCAAGCGGGAACACGTACCCCGCCGCGCCGCGTCGAACTCTGGATCCGTTCTTTGGCTTCGGGCGACGCGCGGCCGCTCGTTGCGGATGGAGCGCCCGCGAGTCCGGTGTGGTCGCGCGACAGCAAGTGGATCGCGTTCCGGACAGGGACAACGGTGAAGAAGCTGGAAATCGCGACCGGTCGGGTTGTTACTATTCTTGATGACGGTCGTGAGTATTTTCTCGGCTCCTGGAACGCGGCGGGCGAGATTCTCGCGTCCGATCGCAGGAACGGATCGATTGTCGTGATTTCGGACGGGGAGGCGTCGGCGCGGGTTGTCGCGAAGCCGCCCGAACAAGCTATTTACCGCAATCCTACATTCGTCCCCGGCGGGAAAGGGTTCGTATTTAGCCAAGCGACAGACGCGGCGACGGAGCCGTCGATATTGTATGCCGAATCCTATGGCGCCGCGCCTGTGCGAATCGCCGAGGGCTTGCATCCCGTCGCCGCCCGAACGAATGGGCGAATCCAGCTCTTCTATGCGACCCCGACGGCGATCGTGGTGCAAGAATTCGACGAAAGCCGAAAGTCGCTGGTTGGCCCAGTCCACACGATTGCGGGCCGGCCGTTTGGGGCCGGAGCCGGGTCGTTCGCAGCTTCGGATACAGGAATACTCGCGGTGGCTCCAGCCTCCAGGGCCCCGGAATCGCAGCCGTTCCTGGTGAGTAGAGCCGGCGAGGGCCATGCGGTCGCCGACCCGGGCGGTTACCGTCAACCGCGATTTTCGCCGGATGAACGCCAGGTGCTCATCGAGAAGTGGGAATCCGATCGCAATCCTGGAGACATCTGGTTGATCGATGTCGCGCGGAAGTCAGGGTCGCCACTTGTCACAGACCGAAACGCGTGGGATTATATGCCGATTTGGTCGCCAGACGGCAAGGAATTCATA
>VFZQ01001130.1 GCA_016871135.1 Acidobacteriota bacterium
CGGCCGGCTGCTAAAGCTTTTGTTGACGCGTCTGCCATTGATCGGCAGCATCGTGTTTCTTGCCATCTCGTTTTATGCGTTTCTCGCCCTGCTATCGGTGGCCGACCTTAGCTTTGCCGTACCTGCGACGGCGCTGAGCCTCGTCATCGAAACCATCCTCGCCCGCCTCCTGCTCAAAGAACGCGTCACGCCGGCGCGTTGGGGCGGGACCATCCTCGTCGCCATCGGCGTCCTACTACTCGCGCAGTGATCGACTGGCTCTTTCTCGTCCCCATCGGCTACCAGTTCGTGGCCCTGATCGCGTGCGTGCAGCGCATGTTCGTGAAACGCCGCGAACCAACTGCGATGCCGCCGATCTCGATCCTCAAGCCCGTCCGTGGCGCAGATGCGGCCTTCGACAGCGCCGTGATCTCGCATGCGTTTCAGGACTATCCGCATTTTGAACTGCTGTTCTGCGTGGCCTCCGAGGACGACCCGGCTGTGCCGATTATTCGCAAGGTTATAGAAGAAGCGCCCGAAGGCCGCGTGCGATTGATCTTCCGGAAAACACAGACCCCGAACCCGAAGGTCGGCGCGTTGATCGACTTGGCGCCCGAAGCCCGTTACGACACGTGGCTCGTCAACGACGGCGATATCCGCGTGCCGCAAGGATACTTGCGGACGCTCGCCGCCGAACTCGATCAACCCGGCGTGGGCCTGGTCACGGCGCTCTATCGCGCGCGCGCCGGATACTTTCCAGGCCAGTTCGAAGCGCTCGGTGTATCGACCGACTTTGCGCCGAGTACACTTGTCGCGCCTCTGGTCGGCGTCACGGAATTCGCGATGGGCTCGACGCTGTTTTTCCGCAAGGCCGATTTGCAGGTCGTCGGCGGATTCGAGGCACTAGCCGATTACCTCGCCGACGACTATCAACTCGGGCGGTTGATCACGCAATCGGGCAAGCGCGCGGTGCTGTCCGCGTGCATCGTGGAGACGAGTCTTGGTGCGCGAACCTGGAACGAGGCCTGGGCGCACCAAGTGCGATGGGCGCGCACGATCCGGGTCTCCCGCGGTGGTCTCGTCGGCTACCTCGGGTTGCCCGTGACGTTCGGAACGCTGTGGGCATTCGTTGCATTTTTCACCGGGAATCCGATGATGGGTCTGATTCTCTTCGCGCTGCGCTTCAACGTCTGTGTGTTGGCTGGGTTGATGATTCTCGAAGATAAGAATGTACTGTGGCGTTTGTCGCTGGTGCCTCTCCGAGATTTGTCGGCCGTGCTGATCTGGTGCGCTGGCCTTGTTGGCGACACCGTGGAATGGGGTGGCAGACAACTGAAGCTCACTCGCGATGGCAGGATTTTTTCATAGTTTTCTCGTCCATCGCCCCACTTTCGCCGGACTCCGTGGTATCCTAAAAAAAGTCACGCATTTTACAAGGCGCGCCCGTAGCTCAGCTGGATAGAGCGTCTGGCTACGAACCAGAAGGTCGGGTGTTCGAATCACTCCGGGCGCACCATCGAACGCATTCCGTTG
>VFZQ01001131.1 GCA_016871135.1 Acidobacteriota bacterium
CAATAAATCATGATTCTTTGATAGACTGATGTAAGACGTGCCCGCGCTCATTCCAGCCCTCCGATTGCTTGGCGACGAAAGCCGGCTTCGCCTGTTGCGATTGCTGGCGAGGGAAGAGCTTTCGGTGGCGGAGTTGCAGGAGATTCTTGCGATGGGGCAGAGCCGGATTTCGATGTCGCTGGCGCAACTGAAAAAAGCCGGACTGGCCGACTTGCGGCGTGTTGGACAAAAGAGCTTGTACAGCTTTGTCGCAAACGAGACGATCGCCGCGCTGCTGGAAGAAAGCGCGCGCGAGTTGCCGGAAGCCGCGAAGGACGACGAAGCGCTTCGCCTGATTCTTCGCAAGCGCAAGGACAAAATGCGCGGCTACTTCGACGAACTCGCCGGGCGGTTTGGCCGGCACTACGTTCCCGGGCGGTCGTGGAAGGGGCTTGCCGAGATGTGCATCAAGCTGCTTCCGCCGATGGTCATCGCCGACATCGGCGCGGGCGAGGGAACGTTGTCGTTATTGCTTTCGCAGCGCGCTGAAAAAGTCATCGGCGTCGACAATTCGGAGAAGATGGTGGAATACGCGGCCGGCGTCGCGCGCAAGAACAAGGTTTCGAATGTCGACTTCCGGCTTGGCGATTTGGAGGAACTGCCGATCGAGGACGAGTCGATCGACCTCGCGTTGTTCAGCCAAAGCCTGCACCATGCTTTGCATCCGCAGCGCGCGGCGGCCGAGGCGTGGCGGGTCTTGAAGCCGGGCGGACGGATCGTCGTTCTCGATTTGATGAAACACAACTTCGAGCAGGCGCGCGAGCTTTACGCCGATGTCTGGCTGGGATTTTCCCCGGCCGAACTGAACGAATTCCTCCGCAAGTCGCGGTTCAAGGGCATCGATGTCGTGACGGTGCACAAAGAGGAAGAGGCGCCGCACTTCGAGACACTTCTGGCCGTTGGAGAGAAGCGCTAAAAGCAAAAGGCTCCGGGCGAAGCCGGAGCCTTTTGCAATTTCAAATTTCCGTTGGCGGATTAGTACTCCTGCGGAACGCCGCCGGCCTTGCGTACGCCTGCTTTGATGTTGGTCTTCGTTTTCATTGTTTTTCTCCTTGTTTGTTTTTCGAAGCTCAGTGGCTTTCACTGACTCATGCGCGACGTGGCGGAAAAAGTTCTCATCAAAAAGAAAGCCGCAGCGCGAACTGAATCTGCCGTGCCGGGAACGTCGAGCGGATCTGGCCGAAGGCGGCGTTCGAACGGTTCATCTGCGGGTTCGAAAAATTCGTCCTGTTGAAGGCGTTGAACGACTCGGCGCGGAACTGCAGCGCCATGTTTTCGCGGAACGGCAACGCGAACGATTTCTGAATGCCGATGTCGGCCGTTGCCAGTCCGGGACGGCGCGCGATGTTGCGGCCCGCGTTGCCGAAGGGCCGGCTTGGATCGGTCGGCAGAAGAACCTTGGCCGGATCGATCCAGAAATCGTGGTTGCGTTGCCCTTCGGGCGCCATGATGTCGCCGGTCACGTTT
>VFZQ01001132.1 GCA_016871135.1 Acidobacteriota bacterium
GTACGGGAACAACGACGGCACCGAAACCGCGGGCACGCCGAATGCGTGGCACGCGGCCAGGCGGCCCTGCTCCATTGATGTGGACGCTAGACTTGGGAAGCCGATGACATCTCCAACGGCGTATATGTGCGGTACATCGGTTTGATAATGCGCGTTGACTTTTACGCGGCCGCGGTCGTCCGGCGAGAGCCCAGCGTGTTCGAGGCCGAGCCTCCAGGTGTTGCCGGTGCGGCCGATCGAATAGAGCACTTTCTCCGCGACAACTTGTTTGCCGCTCTGCAGACCGATCTTAACTCGCGTGCCATGATCGTCGATGAGTTTCTCAATCGACGAAACCTCTTCGCCCAGCCGCAGCGTGACGCGGTTCTCGCGCATCTGATAGGCCAACGAGTCGGCGATCTCGTTGTCGACGAAATCGAGCAGAATCGGCCTCTTATCGATCAATGTGATGCGGACGCCCAGCGCGGCAAAGATCGTCGTGTACTCCGAGCCGATCACGCCGGCGCCGACAACGGCGAGCGTTTTCGGCAATCGCGAAAGGTTGAGAATCTCATCGCTCGTAAAGATCGTCTCGTGGTCGAACGGGATCGCGTCGCTCTTGGTAGGCGCGGTGCCTACGGCGATGATAATTTTTTCGGCGGTCAACTCTTGTGAGCCGTGATTCTCCGACGATTCGACGCGCACGCGATGGTCGTCGGCGAAGGAGCCCCAACCTTCGAGAAGATCGACACCGTTGCGCGTCACCTGGTGGCGGGTAACGTCCTGCTCATGTTTGATCACAAGGTTGGTGCGAAACAGCAGGTCCTGCATTGTGATGTTCTGTTTCACCGAGTAGGACGAGCCATAGAAGCTGCGCTCGCGATACCCGGACAGGTGCGTCACCGCCTCGCGGAGCGTTTTGCTGGGGATCGTACCGGTATTAATGCAGACGCCGCCGAGTACGGTCTTCTTTTCGACGATCGCAACGCGTTTCTCAAGCTTGGCGGCTTGTATCGCCGCGCGTTGCCCGCCCGGCCCCGAACCGATCACGATCAAATCATAGTCGTACTGTGGCATTCCCCGAAGCTCCCTTGTCACTGCAAATTTCCATTATCCAACGGGCGGGCCATAATAAATCGTGCCCGAGTATCCCGACATCACCGTTTACATCGAAGCGCTTACCGCGCGGGTGCAGGATCGCCCGTTGTGCGGCGTGCGCATCGCGTCGCCGTTTCTCATTCGCACGTATAAGCCGCCGCTCGACACGTTGATCGGCCTGCGCGTCGTGCAACTGAAGCGAGTCGGCAAACGGATCGCAATCGGCTTCGAGGGCGATCGCTGGCTCGTTCTACATCTGATGATCGCTGGGCGGCTGCATTGGAAGGATGCCGGTGCGTCGAGCAAAGCGCGCAGCCATCTTGCCGCCTTCGATTTCGAAAACGGGACGCTGACGCTGACCGAGGCGGGTACAAAGCGCCAAGCGGCGATTCACATTTTTGATTCGGAGGAGGGAATTGCGGCGATCG
>VFZQ01001133.1 GCA_016871135.1 Acidobacteriota bacterium
GACTTTAACCACGGACTGTTAGGCGGTGGTTGTTCAGAAGCGGTTCCAGAGGCCGTCGTTGTACCACTCGCGGACGACGACTGGTTCGATCACTTGCGAGTAGTCGTCGTGTTTGGCGATGGGGATTCCGAGTTGCATAGCGAGGTCTTCGTTGTAGAGGGCGAAGAGGTCTTTCAGCGGAACTGGTGCGCTGCGAGGATAGACGCTGTGGCAAGCCAAAGCGTTGTTCTTTGTGATGGCGATGATTTGGCGGCCGAGGAAGTGGCCTTTCGCGTTTCGCGCGAAGAGCACGCGTTTGTTGATGTCGAGCAGAACGGCGACGGCGTTGTGGGCGTTGCAATTCCCAGCGGCGAGGCAGGAGTCGACATAGGTGCCGAGTTTGAGCAGTTCATAGGGATCGGTCTCCGGCGCGATGGAGACTTCGCCGAGGCCTTCAACGGGGAGCGTGATCTTCAGCGGATTCAGCCAGCCATCGGTGTTGAAGTTGGCGTTCCGGCGCAGCCACTGCTGATTCGAGGGATGTTCGAGGCGCTGGTCGTGCCCGGATTCGTAGCGCTTCAGAAAGCGCGAGAAGGCGCGGCGCGCGAACTCCAAGTTGGCGTGCAGTATGCAGGCGTGTTTATCTTTCGAGACGCCGAACTGAGCGCGTGATTGCGCTTCGACGTGGCGGAGTTGCAAAAGCGAAAGATCGTTGAGCAGGCGGTTTCCGGTTTCTTCGATTGCGACTTTGCCGAGGACTTTTGTGCCGGCGAAGTGTAGATCCCAGGTGCGGAAGTGCGGGCTGTTTTGTGCCATGGCGCGATGTGCGGTGACGAGGCGGTCGAGCGCGACGAGTGCGCTGGGGTTGCTGGCGAGTGGTTTGGGTTGTTTGAAAAGATCGTGTTCGATCCATTGACGGAGAAGGCGGCGCGCTCGCGATTCGCCGAGCGTGATCAGATCAGCGGCGAAATGAAACGTAACTTCGGCGTTGCGCGACAGCCATGCGAGTGTTTCCCGTGGAGCGATTTCGAAACAGACAGAGAGGCCGTTACGGACGACATAGGATTGGTTGTTGCGGCGGGCGAGGCGAGCAGCTTCGGCAAAGACGCGATTGTCGAGCGCGGAGAAGGCGTTGATTGTCTCGACGGAGGCGTAGCGTGTTGCGGCGATTATGGCCTCGATGCCCCGACGGGCGCGTTCGTCGGCCGAGGTCCAACGAGCGATGACTGCAGGAATGGCACGATGGGGCACGCGCCAGAGCGCCCAAGTGAGTTCTTGCAGTTTTTCGTTTTTGTCGAGCGCGGCGATGGCTTCCAGAAGCGGCCAGCCGTCAATGGAGGCGACGGAGTGATATTCGGTCGCGAGTTCAAACAACGCCTCTTTTGCATCCGGGGAAAGGTGGTCGAGGCGCGAGTCGTTAAAGAAGGCGATCGCTCCCGGCCATTTCATTGCGAGGCGCCAAGCGTCGACCGCGATGGTATCGCTGTCGGCGAAGCGGAGAACGCGGTCGAGAGGGAATT
>VFZQ01001134.1 GCA_016871135.1 Acidobacteriota bacterium
AGAGCGATCGGCACGAAGCCCTCGCCGTCGCCCTCCGCTCGTTCCGGCCGGTCGCTCTGTTTGGGCACATAACCCTGCCCCCGCGCCGCCGCCATCGCAAGCGCGCTCAAGATCGTTCTTCGGGATTGCATGCGTCCATTATTGCTTGAAGGAGGGATCATGGTGATCCCGCCCGCTGCGCCGACACAGCGAATGCGGACTCGGCCGCGAAGTTGGACGCTGCGGAGCGACTCAGTCGGCTATTGAATGTGATGGCCGACCGCGTCGTGCCGGGAACAACGACGGAAGAGATGGAAGCGGCGCTCGAAGAGGCGCTAGCCGCGGTGCGCCCGAAGCGAACGTGGTAAACGCGCGGATCGTCCTCGACTCCAACATACTGGTGCGTGCGAACCCACTGGCCGAGGAGGGAGCCCCAATGGCCCGCCGCGGGCCGCTCAAAACGATGAAAGTCGCCTCCTCCTCCCCATCCCGAACCATCCCATTTACTCCGACAACCCTACAGAGCCGCGACCGCAAGGAAGCGGACCTTCCCCAACCCCAAATGCTGACTTTCAATGGAGGGCTGGCAAGAGAACTGGTCCGAATCGCAATGTGGAGGCCGAACACGCTACTCGTCTCCGCGCCAATTCTGGCTGAGGTCCTCCGTGTAATGCAATATCCGCATGTTCAGGAAAGATGGCCCCTGAGCGGCGAAGAAATTCAATCGTTTGTTTCCGATCTTGCCGACGCCGCCGTGATGGTCGCGTTGCCTTCGCAGACTCCATCGATCGTGAGCGATCCTGACGATGACCCGATTCTACAGACGGCAATCACCGGTCGCGCCGACGTACTGTGCACTCGCGATCGAGCCTTCCGCGCCAGCGCCGTCGAAGTAGTCTGCGCCATGCACGGAATTCGAGTCTTGGACGACGTGGCGCTCATTCGCCAGTTGCGTGAAACTCCGTCGAGCTAGCCGCAGCCAAAACCTCCCCCCAGGTATATAATGAATCATCCCCGCTTCCACCGTCGGAAGCGTTCGCTTTGGAGCACACGTGATCAAGAAAACCCTAACCCTCGCAGCCCTTGCCGTCTGCATCGGCTTGCCCACGACCTTCGCGCAGGAGGTTCGCGCCAGCATCTCCGGCGTCGTCTCCGACCCCTCCGGCGCCCCGATCCCCGGCGCCAAAATTACGGTCACGCACAAGGCCAAGAACACGACAGTCGTCTCGGAATCGAATGAGGTCGGCCTTTACAGCACGCCGCTTCTCGAACCCGCCGCCTACTCGGTCGCCGTCGAAAAGGACGGCTTCAAGCGCCTCGTCCGCGAAAACGTCGTTCTCCAAACTCTCGACAAAGCTCGCCTTGATGTGCAACTCCAAATCGGCGCGCTCACTGAATCCGTCACTGTCGACGCCACCATCTCGCAACTCCAAACCGAAACCGCCAATCGCGATACGGCGCTCAACAGCCAACTCATCGCCAACCTGCCTACGCAAGGCCGCAATCCCTTCCAGATCGCC
>VFZQ01001135.1 GCA_016871135.1 Acidobacteriota bacterium
TGACCAACGGCTACTCCGCTGAATATGGCCGCGGCGCCGGCGGCGTCGTGAACGTCACGATTAAGAGTGGTTCGAACGAACTGCACGGTACGTTGTTTGAGTTCTTGCAGAACGATAAATTCAACGCCAACACCTGGGAGCGTAATCGCGCCGGTGCGCGTCGTCCTTACGTTCGCCAGAATCAATACGGCGCGGCAATCGGTGGTCCGATCGTCAAGAATAAGACGTTTTGGTTTGCCGATTGGCAGGGCACTCGTGTGCGCTCGCTCTCGGGTATCATCCCCGGTCTCGGCGGCGTCACCACGCCGATCACCATCGCGAAGCCGGAGTTCCGTAACGGGAATTACTCGAGCCTTCTCGGCGCGGTCTCTACTTCGGTGGACGCTCTCGGACGCCAGATTCCGGTCGGCGGCGTTTACGACATCGCCACGCAGCGCAACGCTCCCAACGGCAACGTTGTGCGCGACCTGTTCCCCGGCAACATCATTCCTCCTAGCCGTTTCGATCCCGCCGCCAAGAAGTTGATGGACCTGTTCCCGAGCCCGAATCAGAACTTGAACGACCGGCTTCCGGGGGCGAACTACCTGCCCACCGCGCCCGCCAAGCAGGACAACGATCAGTTCGATGTCCGCATCGATCATCGCCTTTCGGACAAGGACTCCCTTTTCGGCTCGCTGAGCTGGTCCGAAGAGAACAAGCTAATCACGCCTCCGCTGCCGGGCGCTCTCGACGGCTCCGGCTTCAACGGCGCGGAAGAAAAGAACCAAGGCCGCAACGCCATGGTCTCTTGGACCCGTGTTTGGACGCCCACGATTCTCACCGAATCGCGCGCCGCGTTCAGCCGCCTGATCACGCAGCGCTTCCAGGGCAACAAGGGCACCGATCAGTTCGCTGCCATTGGAATCGGCGGCCTCAATCCGACCGGCGCAACCGCCGATAACGGCGGCCTCCCGCTCATCGAACCCGGCGGCTACTCTGGCTTCGGCGGCAGCAACTGGCTCCCGACCAAGGAATACAACAATGTTTGGGACTTCATTCAAAACGTCTCGATCGTCAAAGGCAAGCACGCGCATAAGTTTGGCTACGAGTACCGCCCGATTCAATTCCCGTTCTTCCAGGTTCCTTCGTCGCGCGGTCACTTCCGCTTCCCGACCAATCGCACAAACATTCCGGAATTCGCCGGCCAGACTGGTGACGGAACGGCCTCCTTCCTGCTCGGTCTTCCCGGAGACTCGCGCCTGACCACGACTAACTTTATCTCCTCGGAGAAGTCGGCTCATGCGTGGTACTACCAGGATGACTGGAAGGCAACTGCTAAGTTGACCTTTAATATCGGCATCCGATACGAACTGTTCTCGCCGATCAGCGAGCGTTTCGCCCGGCAATCCAACTACATTCCGCAGGACATTACTCTGTATATTCCCAAGGGACCGAACCAGGACGCCGCACTTCCGGTGAACTTCACTCGCGACTTTGGCGCCATCAAAGTCG
>VFZQ01001136.1 GCA_016871135.1 Acidobacteriota bacterium
GGGCGGCGTTTCTCCCCTGGTGCCCGCGCCCGTCGTCGCACAGGTGAGCCGCAGTCCACGCCAAGCCCAACTCCGTCGTTTCCTGGATGGCTGCATCATCGTCCCGCTCGACGAGGCCGACGCGCATCAAGCCGGCCGATTGTTGGCTCTAACAAAAACGAGTGACGTGGTCGATGCCGTCGTCGCAACGGTCGCCGCGCGCAATAACGCCGTCATCCTCACCGGCGACGCCGCCGACATCGGCCGGCTCGTCGGCGCCTCCGGCGGCGCGGCCGCTGTCGTTGCGGCCTGACCGCCATTCCCAACGACCGCGCGCACCTCGCATGGGATAATGGGTGTCTGGCTACACCCATGAAAACCTGCTATTTCGACGCGTTTTCCGGCATCAGCGGCGACATGACCGTTGGCGCGCTCATCGACGCCGGCGCCGACGGCGCGGCCCTCATCGACGCCCTCAACTCGCTCAACCTCGGCGCGACATACTCCTACGAGAAGACCAAACGCCGGGGCATCGGCGCGACCAAGTTCCACGTCGAAGGCGGCGAGCAAAAGGCGCATCGCCATCTGCCCCACGTCGTTAAGATCATCGAAAACGCCTCCGCGCTCACCGACCGCACCAAGCGACGCTCCATTGATGTCTTCAACAAACTCGGCGCTGCGGAAGCCAAGATCCACAATCAGCCCATCGAAAAGGTACATTTCCACGAAGTCGGCGCGGTTGATTCCATCTCCGACATCGTCGGCGCATGTTTCGGGCTCGAACTGCTCGGCATCGACGAAGTCTTCTGCTCGCCGCTCAATGTCGGCAGCGGTACCGTCGAGACCGAACACGGCACACTACCCGTGCCCGCCCCCGCAACCGCCGAACTGCTGATCAACCGGCCCGTTTATGCGAAGGGCCCCGAGATGGAACTGACCACGCCCACCGGCGCCGCGCTGGTTTCGACGCTCGCCGTTTCCTTCGGCGCCATGCCCGCCATGTCGATCCAATGCACCGGCTTCGGCGCGGGCACGAACGATTTCAAAGTGCAGGCCAACGTGCTCCGCGCGGTCATCGGCACACGCAGCGCCGCTGTTGAATCGACAACCGTCGCCGTCATCGAAGCCAATATCGACGACTCCTCGCCGCAAGTCCTCGGCTATGCCATGGATCGCTTGTTCGCCGCTGGCGCGCTCGACGTGACCATCCAGCCGGTGTTCATGAAGAAGAACCGCCCCGGCTCGCTGCTCTCGGTCATCGCGCGGCCCGAAGATCAGGAGGCGCTCGCGAAAATTGTCCTCGAAGAGACAACCACGCTCGGCCTCCGCATCTACGCGGCCGAACGCCGCGTGCAGGCCCGCAGCGTGATCGAAGTCGAAACGCGCCACGGCAAAGTGCGGATGAAGGTCACCCCGCAAGGCGCCAGCCCCGAGTACGACGACTGCCGCGCCATCGCCGAAGCCAAGGGCGTGCCGCTTAAGCAGGTGCTCGCCGAAGCGCAATTCGCCTA
>VFZQ01001137.1 GCA_016871135.1 Acidobacteriota bacterium
CGCGATGCCCCGACGTCCCGAACGCAACGCGCTGCAGCGGATTCCCGGTCGTGGGCTTGTTGTTGTAGTAGGCATCGATCAGCGCCTTCACATCGATTAAACTGTCGGGCGGAGCGGGCTGGCCCGCGAGTGGATGGAGCATCGAGAATAGAATAACTGATGATGCAACGACGAACATTCGCGCTATCCGCCCTCGCGGCGTTCGCCCGCCCGCAAGCGCGCGTCACCGCCATCGACCTCGTCCCCGTCCGGGCCACCGCGCGTACCGTGTGGCTGCTTGTCCGCATCAGGACCGACGCCGGCGTCACAGGTTGGGGCGAAGCTTCCGACGCCTTCGGCTTTACCGCGACGACCAAAGATGACCAGGAAGTGCTCGCCAGGATTCTCCGCGAGCTCAGCCCGCTCCTCACCGGTAAATCGCCCCTCAACATCGAACCCTTCCGCCAAGCCGCGTGGCCAAAGGCCACAACGCTTGTCAACGCAACGGCCATTTCCGCCATCGAACAGGCGCTTTGGGACATCGCCGGTCAACTCCTCGACCTCCCTGTCCACGCCCTCTTCGGTGGCAAGACACGATCCAAACTTCCCGTTTACGCCAACATCAATCGCGCGACGAAACCGCGCACGCCCGCGGGCTTCGCCGCGTCCGCGAAAGCGGCCGTGCGCGACGGTTTTCAGTCGCTGAAGCTCGCGCCATGGGACGGCTTCCCCAAGCGCGACTCGCCGAAGAAGGCGATCGATGCCCACGTCGAACAGGGTATCGCTTGCCTGGCCGCGGTACGAGAAGCCGTCGGCCCGAAAATCGCGGTGATGACCGACTGCCATTCGTTCTTCGACATCCCGCTCGCCATCCGCGTCGCCAGACGTCTCGAACCCATCAACCTTGCTTGGTACGAAGAACCAGTTCCGCCCGAACGCACCCGCGAAACGCTTGAAATCCGCAAGGGCATCAAGCAACAAATGGCCGGCGGCGAAGTCCTGTTCGGCGTCAAAGGCTTCGAACCGCTCTGCCGCGAGCACGCCGTCCACATCATTATGCCCGACGTTAAGCACTGCGGCGGGCTGCTCGAAATGACCCACATCGCGGCCATGGCCGAAGCGCACGGGGTCAGTGTTGCGCCGCACAACCCCAGCGGGCCCATCGCAACCGCAGCCTCGATCCACGTCTGCGCTGGCATGAAGAACTTCCACATCCTTGAGATGCAGTGGGGCGAGGTCGACTGGCGCGGCCGCCTGCTCAAGCCCGAAGAGAAATTTGTGAACGGCGAAATCGCGGTTTCCGACGCCCCCGGTTTTGGCGTCACCGTCGACGAATCGCTTGCCGCGAAATATCTTGCATAGTTGCGATGATGAGTTTCGGCGCGAGTCTGCGCTCTGTATTATTGAGTCCCGCATAATATAGCGTCACTCCGGCCAAAGAGAAGCCTGTTTCCAGAACGAAGGAATAAGGCGCTTCCTCCGCCGCATCTTGCGGAGCGACTTGCGTGCG
>VFZQ01001138.1 GCA_016871135.1 Acidobacteriota bacterium
TGGGAGCGGAGTCTTTCCGATGTTCCGCTCGGCGCGCGGTTCGATCCGCGCAACGCCGATCCGGCGAATCCGCGCGTGCCGCTTCCGGACGTTTTCTTGCGGCCGATCCGGGGATACTCCGACGTCGCGATGCGCGACGCCTATGCGACGTCGAACTATCATTCCCTGCAGGTGACGGCGAACCGGCGCTTCGCAAAGCAGTTGGAATTTGGAGGGTCGTGGACCTGGTCGAAGGCGATGGACTACGTCGACGGAGATCAGACGCGCATCACGACCGTTGTGTCGCCGCGCATATGGAATTACGGGCTTGCTGGCTTCGACCGCACCCACGTGCTTAAGATCAACTGGCTGTGGAATCTGCCCGAGGCGAAGCGGCTCAAGGTGGCGCTGGCCGGTTGGCAGATCAACGGCATCGCGAGTTTCGTCAGCGGCGCGCCGGTCGGCATTGGCTACAGCCTGGTGAACGCGGCCGACATCACGGGCACGCCGAGCGTCGGGGCGCGCATCAACATTCTGCAGGAACCCACGCTGCCAAAAGGCGAGCGGACGTTTAGCCGCAATTTCAAAACCGACGTCTTCGCGCCGCCCGCGGTGGGCACGCTGGGCAACGCCGCGCGGTCGAATCTCCGTGGGCCCGGTATCAACAACTGGGATGTCGCGCTGTTCAAGAACTTCGCCTTGACGGAGAAGTATAGGTTGCAGTTCCGGTCCGAACTGTACAACGCCTTCAACCACACGCAGTTCAGCGCGTTCGATTCAACGGCGCGGTTCGATGCAACCGGCCGGCAAATCAACGCACGGTTCGGCGAGTTCACGGCTGCGCGAACGCCGCGCATCGTGCAGTTGGCGTTGCGCATGACGTTTTGAACATCGGCTACTGTGGGAAGTGTGATTTCGCTTCCCGTGGACGCGCTGCTCGCTGACATTCGCGCGTCGGTTGTCGCCCATTCTTCGTTGTTGATTGAAGCGCCCCCGGGCGCCGGCAAAACAACGCGTGTTCCGGCTGCCTTACTCGGCGCGATCACCGGCGAAATTCTGGTGTTGGAACCGCGCCGGCTGGCGGCACGAATGGCGGCGCGGCGAGTGGCGTCGGAGCTGGGCGAGACGCTCGGTGAAACGGTTGGGTATCAGGTGCGGTTTGAATCGGTCGGAGGACCGAAGACGCGGCTGTCGTTCCTGACCGAAGGTATTTTGACGCGGCGCATGCTGGCCGATCGTGACTTGCGTGGCGTAGGCGCCGTGGTGCTCGATGAGTTCCATGAGCGGCATTTGGATGGCGACACGGCGCTGGCCATGCTGCTTGATTTGCAACGAACGCAACGGCCTGATTTGAAAATCATCGTGATGTCGGCGACGCTTGACGCCGCGCCGATCGCGGCGCATCTTGGCGGCGCGCCGGTATTGCGCAGTGAAGGGAAGTTGTTTCCGCTCGAAATCGAGTGGACCGCGGAGACGGGCGCGCCGCTCGAAGAACGCGTGAAAGGCGCT
>VFZQ01001139.1 GCA_016871135.1 Acidobacteriota bacterium
TACGTGAAAGCAAAGAAGATCGCCGCACCATATCATTGGCGCGGAAGTGAGCCGCCTTCGGAGTTGGCGAACATCGCCATCTATAACGTCAACTGGGAAGAAGCGCGTGGTTACTGCGAGTTCCGAGGGAAACGGCTTCCGACCGAGGCCGAGTGGGAACGCGCCGCACGCGGCGGCATAGAAAGCGCCGACTATCCCTGGGGCGACAAATTCGACGTCAAGCTCGCACGCCATAACACCGAAGCGGGCCCCGGCGAACCAGGCCGCTACCCGCCGAACGCATTCGGGCTGTTCGACATGGCCGGCAATATGAGCGAGTGGACGGCCGACTGGTTTGTTCGCGAATACTACAAAGACTCGCCCCCGAAGAATCCGAAAGGCCCGGAAACGGGCTCGTACAAGGTGATCCGCGGCGGCGCATGGTCCGATCAAGCCAAGCGCGTAACCGTGTATTTCCGCAATTGGGTGCGGCCGTCGCAGCGCCAACCGAATATCGGCATCCGCTGCGCGAAAAACGGCCCGGCGCCCGAGCAGGCAATCGACGAGTTGATCGGCGGGTTCAAGGGCGCCGTGTCGTTGTATGCAAAGAATCTTGTGAGCGGCGCGGAGTTCTCGATCAAGCCCGATACCCCTGTGCGCACCGCGTCCACCATCAAGTTGGCGATCCTCGTTGCCGTCTTCCAGGCGGTGCACGACGGCAAGGCGAAGTGGGATGAAGAGTTGCTGCTTACCGAAGACGACAAGGTATCGGGATCGGGCGTGCTGCGCGAGTTCAGCCTAGGCCGGTACAAGCTGCGCGACCTGGCGAATCTCATGATCGTGGTTAGCGACAACACCGCGACAAATCTGATTCTCGACCGGTTCACCGCCGACTCGGTCAACGCGGTGATGGACAAGTACGGATTCGCGCGAACTCGGTCAAATCGGAAGATACTTGGCGATGGCAAAAACTTAAAGCCAAACCCATCGGGCTGGAGCGCATTCGGAAAGCAGGAAGAGAACAAGAAGTTCGGCATCGGAGTGTCGACACCACGCGAGATGGCGCGAATGATCGAGATGCTCGACAAAGGCGAACTAGTTTCCGCGGAGGCGTCAAAGGAGATGCTGGCGATCCTGCAACGCCAGCAGTATAAGGACGGCATCGGCCGCCGCCTAGATGGGTTTCGAGTGGCCTCGAAATCGGGTTCCTTGGACGCGCTGCGTAGCGACGTAGCCCTGGTAACGCGCGGCGCGGAGAAATTCGCGATTGCGATTACGGTCGATGGCATGCCGAACACGGATTACACAGCGGACAATGCCGGCAGCGCTCTTATCGCGACGTTAACGCCGCTGCTAGTCGAGCGCGTTAAGAATTAGATTGCGGTTTTAGCTGCGGGCGGTACGATCTCCACCGAATCGGCGGTGATGTTCAACGTGCGCACCTGGCCCAACCTTCGCAGCTAACGGCGAAGAAACACCGTAGGCCCGTTTATTTGCAACAGCCGGTT
>VFZQ01001140.1 GCA_016871135.1 Acidobacteriota bacterium
CGCAGTGGCAAAGCCGCTACCAAAGATCGAGATGATCGACCCCGGCGAAATCTCGGTCGCTCCGAAACTGGCCGCGTTGACGATTCCGCCGGCCGCAATCGCCGGTGCCACTCCGGAAACCGGCGGCGCGGCGGTTACCTTGCGAATCCGGCCGGCGCTGGAATCGGCGAAATAGATGTTGCCGGCGGCGTCCAGCGCAATCGCTGCCGGCGTGCCGAGACCCGCACTTCTCGCCGGCCCGCCGTCACCGGGAATATTCGACCCGCCGCCCGCAATCGTAGAAATCGACCCAGACGAATCGAGCCGCCGAATGCACCCTTGGCGATCGGCGATCAGAATGTTCCCAGCGCCATCCAACACCATGTCGTTCGGCGCCAGCGAAACGTTCACCGCCGGGCCGGAGTAGTTGCAGTCGAATGTGAGCCCGCCGCCGGCGATCGTCGTGATTCGCCCGGAAGTATCGACCTTGCGAATCCGGCCATTGCCATCGGCGATATACAGATTCCCGGCCGCGTCGACCTCGACATCGTACGGCAAGCTGATGTTGGCGCTGGTGGCCGGACCGCCGTCGCCGCCGAAAACGCCGGGCCCATTGCCGGCGACAGTCGTGATCACACCAGCCGTATCGATCTTTCTAATGCGGCCATTATTACGATCGGCGATATAGATGTTGCCGGCGCTATCGATGGTGACGCCGCTCGGCGAGTTCAATTGCGCGCTTAACGCGAAATTCGTTGTGCCCGCGATGCTGCTAATCGTCCCATTGCTGATCTTGCGAATGCGCCCATTGCCCGCGTCGGCAATCAGCAGGTCCCCAGCGGCATCGACTGCCAAGCCCTGGTGCCCAGCACCCGCGAGAAAGAAGATCCCGGCGGTCGTCGCGGGACCGCCATCGCCCGAGAGCAGTGGCAACCCATTCCCGGCGAAGGCCCGAATCACGCCTGCGGAGTCGATCCGTCGAATGCGCGAGCCGATCGTTTCGGCAATGTAAATGTTGCCAGCGGCGTTGATCGCGAGACCCTGCGGAATGCCGAGCGAGGCGTTCACCGCCGGTCCGCCATCGCCGGCGATACCGATGCCGCCGTTGCCGGCCACCGTTGTGATGATCCCCTGCGCGCCCAACGCAACGCCGAAGAGAAACAGCAAATGAGTTTTCATGGTCTACCTTGTACTTCGCAACATCAGAAGAAAACCTGTCATCGGATCAGTGAATTATACTGACAAGGCACCATGGCGCGCGAAACCGGCACGCAAGTAGGTCCTTATACCCTCCAATCGCTCCTCGGCGCCGGCGGTATGGGTGAAGTGTATAAGGCCCACGACGGGCGCCTGAACCGCGACGTCGCCATCAAATTTCTGCACAAAAACGCCGACGCCGCGCGCTTTCAAAAGGAAGCCCGCACCATCGCCGCGCTGAATCATCCGAACATTGTGGCCATCTTCGACGTCGGCGATGATTACCTCGTCACCGAACTCGTCGACGGGGC
>VFZQ01001141.1 GCA_016871135.1 Acidobacteriota bacterium
CAACTGCGCCTGTACCCTGCCAAGGCCAAACAGGACTTCTTCTGTGAGTTCGTCCAGCCCGCCGGGAGACTCGTCTCCGCCGAACTGTTCAAAAACTTCGTCGACCCAACGCGGCCCACTCGCCGCCTGCCGGATCTCGACTAACCCGAACAAGGAGACTGCTCTGATACGCACAGACAATACACGCCTTGCCAGATTAGGGATAATCGTATCTACCATGCGGAAGCGCCTGCTCAACGCAGCCGCCGCCATCACGCTGCTGATTCTCACCGGCCTCGTGATCTGGCAAGGCTCGTTCAACATGGGCAATCTCGGCCCCGCCAACGTCGGCCAGGTCTACCTGTACTGGGCCATGTCGACGATGGTGTTTTTGCTCATGGTCACGCTGGCCTTTATGCTTTTCCGGCTGATGGTCAAGCTCTACATGGAGCGCAGCCGCGGCCAGGAGGGCTCGCACATCCGCACGAAACTCGTAGTCGGTGCGCTGATGCTGTCGTTTCTGCCAGTCGTTTTCATGGTGCTGTGGAGCTACTCGGTTCTGAACCTAAATCTGAAGTCGTGGTTCTCGCGGCCCGCCGAGAACGTCAAGCTCGCGCTCACCGACGTTGGCATCTCGCTGATTCAGGAAACACAGAAGCGCGCCAACGCGCAGTCCGGCTGGCTTGCCGCCATGCCCGCGATCGATGCATTCGCGCGCGGCGAATCGCGCGACACCGACGCCTTCGAAAAACTGTGCGAAGACAACGACATCGTCGAAGTGCGTATCGATTCGCCCTCGCGCGGCAAGCTCAGCGTGTGCTCGTGGAACGCGCGGAACCGTTCGAACACCGCGCGGCGCGTGACGTCTTCCGCCAAGCTGCCGTCCGGCGGCACCCTGGTCGTCACGACGCATCCACCGGTCGACCTCGAAATGAAGGAGCGCGACATCTCCGAATACGTCGCCGAGTACAATCAGCTCGGGCTCGACCGCCAGGAGACGCGGCGCTTCTACCTCACCTATCTCACGCTGATCACGATCTTCATTCTCTTCGTGGCCACCTGGGTCGCGCTATCGCTGGCGCGGCAAATTACGACGCCGATCGCCGCGCTGCTCGAAGCCGCGCGTGAAGTGCGCAAGGGCAATCTCCGCCACCGCGTGCAAGTGGGCGCCATCGACGAACTCGCCACTCTCGTCCGGCAGTTCAACGAAATGACGCAGGATCTGGAATCCTCCAGCCGCGAACTGGAATCGCGCCGCCGCTTCACCGAGACGATTCTCGAATCGATTCCGACCGGCGTTATTTCGGTGTCCAGCGACGGCCGCGTCCAAACCGTCAACCGCGCGTTGCAGACGATGTTCGGCGCCGATCGTGTCAGAAAGGCCACGCGCCTGGAAGAGATTTTTCTCAATGAGGACGCCGCCGAACTCCGCTATCTGATGAACCGCTCGCGGCGCACCGGTGTCGCCGGACGTCAACTCGATCTCTCGCACGGCCGAAA
>VFZQ01001142.1 GCA_016871135.1 Acidobacteriota bacterium
GTCACTGTCGCAGCCGGAACAGGTTTGACCTTGAACAGCGCCGACGTCCTGACTCTCAGTCAATATCAAAGCGGCACGGTCTATTTCACTTCCGCCTCATCCGCCATACTGTTCCCGACCACAAAAACGCAGACAGCGGCCGGTTTAACTTTAATCAGCGCGACAACAATCGGGTCGGCGGTTTCGGCGGTGACGGTTAATAATGCGTTCAGTAGCACCTTCGACAATTACAGGATTACGCTTAACGGCGGCGTAGCGTCAGGCACTATCACCATAAGTCTAAAATTAGGTAGCACGACGACAGGATATAATTCTTTCGGCGTTTTTGGTTTTGCAAATGGCGTGGGCATTACCGGCTTAAACGCGAACAATGCGAGTTCGTGGGGCGCCTGTTGGGCAGGTGAAACAACGAACTTAAGCGGTAATTGCGATCTTTATAGTCCAAATCTTGCCAAGACTACGGGAATAAGTTCTTGGCGACCTGCTCACGCGGTGACGACGGCACAATATGTTTTCACAGGTTTCGAGGGTTCAACGACGCAACACACCGCGTTCACGGTTTCGGCGGATAGCGGCACGATGACAGGCGGCACCATTCGAGTTTATGGGTACGCGAACAGTTAGGGAAATTATGGCGACATACAAGATACAAATCGACGACGAAGTTCGAGACGCGACACCGGCAGAGGCCGCCGCGATCGACGCCCAACGCGCCGAAGTTGAAGCCCAAGCGGAAGCGGTTGAAACAAAAGCCGCCGCGAGGCAAGCCGTGTTAAACAAACTCGGTTTGACCGCTGAGGAAGCCGCCGCGCTATTCGGCTAACAATGTGCGCAGGTCACTGACCAGGTGGCTGATACCGCTACCGGCGATCCTGTTCTCGTTCTGGCCGATCGTCGCATCCGCTGACCCGCAACCCGGACTGAACTACACCGTCTACGACAACCGAACCGGGCAAGGCAACCAGTACAACGCCAGCCCGCCGATACCGCCGACGACGCCCGTGGCCGCGACCGGCACGACTGCGTCGATCGCGTTCAGTTGGGGCTTAGGCAACATTCTCGGCACCAACCTGTCGGAGGACGTGGTCGTCAAGTTCGAGGGCCACATCAAGCCGCCGACCGCCCAGATGTACTACCTGTGCGCCGCATCCGACGACGGGTTCCGGCTGATCCTCGACGGCGTCACCGTCATCAACGACTGGTACGACCGCGGCGGCGGATGCGGGCAGACCGCCGACGTCGACTTCGGCGACGGCCAGTCGAAACAGTTGACCGCCTGGTACTACGAGAACGGAGGCGGCGCGCACGCCAACCTTCTCTGGTACACGGGCGCCGGGTGGTCGGTGGTGCCTTCGTCGTGGTACACGCTCCAGGCGATCGCGACCACCACGACCACTACTACGACAACCACGACAACAACCACAACCACCACACCACCCACCACGACAGAACCTTCGACCACCACAACACTC
>VFZQ01001143.1 GCA_016871135.1 Acidobacteriota bacterium
CATCTTCGCGGTCGGATCGTTGGTCAGCTGCACGGGCTCTCCGGCGGGGAGCAGCTTGACATAGACTTGACCGCTGTCGAGAAACGGATCGGAGCCGCGAATGAACGTGACCATCCTCCCGTCGGGGGAGAGCGAAGGTTGCACGACGGAGTCGGCGAACGCGGTGACTTGCTGATACGACGACGCGGCCGGAATGGCGTCGCCGCTCTTCCAATTGAGGACCGTAACCGCGGCAACGGCGAGCAACGCCGCCGCGCCGGCCGCTACCGCCACCCATTTCCACGGTGCGCGCGCTTTCGCGCCGCTCAGGTTCATGTGCCGCAAATCGACGCGCAGGTCTTCCGCGCTGGCGTAACGCTCTTCCGTCTTCTTGCGCAGCAGCTTGGTTACGATGCGGTCGAGCTCCAGCGGCACGCCCGCGCGCAGCGCGGTCAGCGATTCCGGTTCCGTATGGGCGATCGCGTAGCCGACGGCCGCTTCCGTTTCTCCGGCAAACGGCCGCCGGCCGGCGATCATTTCGTAGAGCGTTACGCCGAGAGACCAGAGGTCGGTCCGCTTGTCGGTGGACTTCCCATGCACCTGCTCCGGCGACATATACGCCGGCGTGCCGATCGAACTTCCCGTCTTCGTAATCCGCGTCCGATCCCCCACCTGCGCCAAACCAAAATCCATGATCTTGATCTGGCCTTCCGCGGTCACGATGATGTTGGCCGGTTTGATGTCGCGATGGACGACGCCTTTTTCATGCGCGTGCTGCAAGCCGCCGCAGACTTGCACGGCGATATCGAGAGCTTCCCGCAACGGCAGCGGCCGTTCGGCGATCTTGTCCTTGAGCGTCTTGCCTTCGACAAGCTCCATCGCAATGAAGCCGTGCTCGTCGTCGATTTCGTGGATCGTGCAGATGTTCGGATGATTCAGCGCGGCGGCGGCTTGCGCTTCGCGCAGGAAGCGCTCGCGGTGTTCCTCCAAGTGTTTCGGCAGGAACTTCAGCGCGACGTTGCGCTTGAGCTTGACGTCTTCGGCTTTGTAGACGACACCCATCCCGCCTTCGCCTAACTTCTCGAGGATCCGGTAGCGGGAAATGGTTTCACCGATAATCTTGCAACCATTCGATCTTATGACATCCTTATCGTATGCGTCTGAACCGCCGAGCCTTCCTCTCGACCGCCGCCGTCGCGGCGGCCGCGAAACCGTCGCGTGTCTTGATCGTCGAAGGTCCGTCGAAGCATCCGCCGGGAACGCATGAGGTCGCGGCGGGCGCGCGGCTGATGAAGGATTGCCTGGAACGTATGAAAAACGTCTCGGGCGTGGCCGCCGAAGTCGTCACCGCGTGGCCATCCGATCTTGCCAGCGTGGCTACGGCCGTCTTTATCGGCGATGTCTTCCCGCCGCTGCGTATGCCGGAGAGCGACCGCATCATGAAAGACCTTGATGCGATGATGAAACGCGGGTGCGGAATCGTCTGC
>VFZQ01001144.1 GCA_016871135.1 Acidobacteriota bacterium
AAGCCGCCCGCTGCACCTACAACGCCGCCCGTGTCCTCAAACAACTCAAGGACTTACGCGCCTTCACCGTATCGCGGGAAGAGTCCCAGGAATACGCCGCTATGAAGGACCGAATCGCGCAAATTGGCTCCGAAAACAATCCCATTAACCGCTGGGAATTGCCCCAGTATCAATACGTACCCGTCGCCGATGTCGACACACCCCAGAAACGATGACCAGACATGGCCTTCGCCGTAGACCAGCAGCCGCAAAATCCGTCCACTTTACACATCCAAACCATCGACGAACCCGAAGTGTGCCTGGAAATCCAATTCCAACCCAACCCCATCCTGGAACGCACATCCTCACGCACGCGACGCCATTGAAGCCAACCTCATTCAGGAAAGAAATCACATCGACTATGGATGCAGCAACGGTCTACAACAAGCGCTGACAGGGAGTGGTCCTCAAAGACGCACACGCGCAGCCCCTTTACGCGCGGATTCCTCGGTTATAAGTGAAGGGGACTTCATCGGTTCTAGTCCTTCCCATCGGCTTCAGATTTTGCTATAGTGCCAAGAACGTAGCGAGGGGATCATCGGCATCAGGGCTATTACATTCGCATTCGCCGAACTCGCGCTCTTCGCGCAGAGCAACGCAACGATTACGGGTCTGGTCGTGGACCAGACCGGCGCGGCGGTCGCGGGGGTGAAAGTGTCGATCCTCGCGGTCTCAACCAGTACGACAATCGAGACGATTAACAACGAAACCGGCTCCTACACACAGCCCGCGCTGCCGCCGGGCGATTACATCGTCAGCGTGGAGTTGAACGGGTTCAAGAAGGCGACCTCTCGCAGTTTCCGCGCCGATTCCGGCAGCAATAACCGCGTCGATCTCACGCTCGTCGCCGCCGACAGCAAACAGGTTATCGACGTCTCGGCGGATCCACCGACGCTCGAAACGCAGAACTCGATGCTGTCGAGTTCCGTCTCGGAACGCGAACTCAATGCGCTTCCGATTGGCGGGCGCAATGTGCTCGATCTCGCGATGACCATGCCCGGCGTCGTCGGCGATCCCGGTTCCGACGAAGCCGGAGTCTTTATGGATGTGCCCTCGGCCGGCTCCGGTATGTCGATCAGCGGCGGACGCGCGGGATCTTCCGCCATCCTCGCCGACGGCGCCAACGCAACGTCCATCGGCATCGGCCGCGCCACCGTCACCTTCTCGCCCGACACCGTACAGGAAGTGCAGATCATCACATCCACCTTCTCCGCCAAATACGGAAACTCCGGCGGCGGCGTTGTGCAGACTGTCACCCGCGCCGGGACCGACCGATATCGCGGCACGGCCTACTACTTTCACCGCAACCCGTTTCTGGCCGCGCGGACGTTCAACCGCCCCATCGAACCCGCATCGCGCCGCAACGAACAAGGCATTACCTACTCCGGCCCGCTGGTGATTCCGAAAATCTACAACGGCAAGG
>VFZQ01001145.1 GCA_016871135.1 Acidobacteriota bacterium
CGCATACCCTCCTCTTCGTCTAACTCGTTTGGAGTGTGTCGATTGCCCCGTTTTGCCAAGGGGAACTTCGGCTTAGGCGTTCGCCGATGGCGGCCTTCCAGTCCCAGAGTTGCGTCTTGTGCGCCACGTCGTCGACATCGCGAAGAGAGGCGCGGCGGCTGAGTTCACAATGGATGGGACCCAGTCTCGGGTTGCCCGTCGTATTTCATTCTCGATTCGATTCGGACGGTCCGGCCGTTTTGTTGACCGGTTGACAGTCAGCTTGGCGTGATACTGTAAGGCGAGCGCCATGCACTTCCTCCATCGTTCCCTGCCCCGCCGAACGCTGCTCCGCGGCGCGGGGGCGGCGCTTGCGTTGCCGGCGCTGGATGCGATGGCGGCGAGCGCGAATCCCGCGCACCGGTTTCTGGCTTTCTATGTTCCGAACGGGATGGCGATGGAGTATTGGACGCCAGCGCAGACCGGCAGAGACTTCGCGCTAACACCAATTTTGGAACCGCTGGCGCCGTTCCGAAATCAGGTGCAAGTACTGTCGGGCATCAAGGCGAATTGGAACTACATTCACGCGGGCGCATCGGGGTCGTTTCTCACCGGCACGGCGCGAGGCGGCAAGAACGAAATCGAGATCGTCGCCGATGTATCGATGGATCAACTGCTGGCGCGGCACCACGCTGCACACACGCAGGTCGCGTCGCTCGAAATGGCGATCGATCCGCCGGCGAACGCGGGCGCGTGCACGGGCAATTTGAGTTGCGTTTATACGCACACGTTGAGCTGGCGGAGTCCGACGCAGCCGCTGCCGATGGAGTGGAATCCGCGCGCCGTTTTTGAGCGGCTGTTCGGCGATGCGGGGACGACCGATCGCGCGGCGCGAGCAATGCGACTGGCACAGCAGAAAAGCGTGCTCGATTCGGTTTCCGAGAAGCTGGCGAGTTTGAAAGCGCAACTCGGGCCGTCCGATGGCGGCAAGGTGGACGCCTATGCCGAAGCGGTTCGCGATGTTGAACTCCGCATCGAGAAGGCATCAAAGGCGACAGGCGAACTTCCTGCGATCGATCAGCCGCAAGGCGCACCGGCGGATTTCGAAGAGCATTTGAAGCTGATGCTCGATCTGCAGCTGCTGGCGTTTCAATCCGATCTCACGCGGGTGATCTCATTCATGATCGGCAAGGAGCAGAGCGCGCGGCCGTATCCGCAGATCGGCGTGCCGGAGGCGCATCATCCGCTCTCGCACCACGAAGACGATCCGGCACTGATCGCGCACATGTCGAAGATCAACCGCTATCACGTCGCGCTATTCGCCAAGTACCTGGAGCGGCTTCGCGCGACGCGGGACGGGGACGGTTCGCTGCTCGATCACATGACGATTTTGTATGGCTCGGGCATTTCGAATTCGACGCGGCACTCGGGCGACAACTTGCCGTTGCTGGTGGCGGGCGGCGGATGCGGCAAACTCGCCGGC
>VFZQ01001146.1 GCA_016871135.1 Acidobacteriota bacterium
GACGGCATTTGATTCACGTCGGGCGCCCAGGGCAGGTGCGACGACTTGTTGCCGACATAAGAGAGACGGAGGCCCAGATTGCGGCCGATTTGGCGGTCAAGCGACAGGCCCCACTGGCTCATCGTTGGCGGCTTCAGGTCGATCTGATTGGCGGTGCGGAACTCGAAGGTTCCTTGTGCTCCGCTGCGAACGCCACTGCCGGGCGTACGCGTATCGGGAAGCGTGAAGATGGGAGCACCGGCGGCGCTCACGTTGTTGAAGTTCCGCACGTCGCTCTGAACGGTACCTGTGAGCGAGAAGAAGATCGAGCCGAGCAGAATCATGTTGTACTGCCCGTAGGTCAAACGCAACGTGGTCTTGTCGTTCATGCGATAGGCGAAGCCGATGCGCGGCAGGAACTGTGTCTTGTACGTATTGCGCAGCGCCTCGGGAATGCCGGCTTCTTTCGCCGTCACGATCGGCGTACAGGGAACTCCGTTGATGGCGGCGCCGGGGCAAGCATTGAAGGAAAGCGCCGCGCCAGGCGCGACAAACTCGCGCGCTTTCGGGTCAGACATGATGACCACGCGGCCGGTGCGCGGCACGTTGCGATCGAAGTTGGCGATGTTCAATCCCGCGTCGGCATAGCCGGGATGCAACTCGTAGCGCACGCCGATGTCCATCGTCAGCTTCTTTGAGATTTGGAACGTGTCTTGAATGTAGGCCTTGTAGTGCTTGGCGCGGCCGTCGTTGTCGCGTGAGACGACTGCGATGGAACTGCTCACAGGCGTGCCAAGTAGGAAGTCCGCAAACGGTTCGCCGGCGAAGTTTCCGGAGAACGAGAAGTCGCCGTAGTTATTTCCAGTTGTGAAGCCGAGGGCAGATTGGCCGACCAAGCGGCGAATGTCGATTCCGGTCTTAATCGTGTGCCGGCCATGGATCCACGTCACGTTATTGACAAACTGCGAGTTCGACGAGAAGCCGAAGCCGGGACGGCCCTTGCTGAAGCCGGTGTAGTTGGTGATGCCGAATGCGGGCAGGCCGTTGAAGAAGATATCTTTCTGGATGTCGCGCAGGTTGAGGCCGTTGGTGAAGGCGCGCCCGTCGAAGTTGAAGATCGTCGCGGAGTCGGTAATGACCTCGCCGAAGCGGAATTCATTAAGTAAAGTTGGCTTGATCGTCCAGGTCCATGTCGCGGTGCCCTGATAGAATTTCGCCCGGTTGGTGTCGTTGGGTAAGGTCAGGTTGTTGGTGCCCGACGACGGATTGCTCTTGGTGTTGAAACGCCCCCAGAGGGAGTGTCTTTCGTTGAAAGTGTGATCGACCCGCACCTCGTACTGATCCGATTCCACGTCAATGCGCCTGTTGGCGCGATAGTTGCCGTTCGCTCGGCGCGTTGTGTCGCCGAAGTTGATGTCGGGATAAAAAGGCAGAATCGCGCGGGCAACGGCGTTGATCCGGCTCGACGGGATGACGTTACCG
>VFZQ01001147.1 GCA_016871135.1 Acidobacteriota bacterium
CTACGATGCAAAGACCGGCAAACGCGCGTGGCGGTTTTATACGATTCCCGACAAAGGCGAGCGGGGCGCGGAGACGTGGGCCGGGGAGAGCTACAAGACGGGCGCGGCGACGACGTGGGTAACGGGTGTTTATGATCCCGAGAGCGATACGTTGTTCTGGGGTACGGGGAATCCGGGACCGGACTGGAACGGCGATGCGCGCAAGGGTGACAACCTGTATTCCGATAGTCTGTTGGCGCTGGATCCTTCGACGGGTAAGTTGAAGTGGCATTTTCAATACACGCCGCATGACTTAAATGACTGGGATTCGACGCAAACGCCTATCCTGGCCGATGGCGTGGTTGGCGGGCAAAAGCGGAAGTTAGTGGTGCTGGCGAATCGGAACGGATTTTATTATTCGATTGATCGAGTTTCCGGTAAGTTCGTCGCGGGGCGGCCGTTTGTGAAGCAGACGTGGGCGAGCGGGCTCGATGAATCGGGACGGCCGATGCGGCTGCCGAATACGACGCCGACAGAGGCGGGGGTGTTGCTGTATCCGAGCCTCGGGGGCGGGTCGAATTGGTATGCGTCGACGTTTAGTCCGAGAACGGGGCTTTATTATGTCAATGCGAAAGAGGAAGGCGCGTACTACATCAAAGGCGCGGCGGAGTTCAAAGCCGGGTCGTTCTTTAATGGCGGCGGGCAGAGGCCGAATAAGGCGGAGCAGCCATGGGGCGCGGTGCGGGCTTTGGATGTTGTCACCGGCGAGATGAAGTGGGAGTACCGGCTGCATGTGCCGTCGCACGCGGGCTTGATGACAACGGCTGGGGGGCTGGTGTTTGGGTCGAACGGGACGTCGTTCTTTGCGCTCGATGCGGCGAAGGGGGATTTACTGTGGCGCTTTGAAGCGGGCGGGTCGATTATCGCCAATCCGATCAGCTATATGGTGGATGGGAAGCAGTATGTGGCGATTGCGGCGCGGCATGTTTTGTTGGTGTTTGGGGTAGAGTAGGGTTATTTCGTTGGGATGCCGCGTTGCGACATGGCGGATTCGATTTGCGTTGCGACCGAGAGCCGCATTCGGCGGGCTGCGGTTAGGGCTTGGTGGAAGAGGGCGGCGGCGCGGGCGGGGTCTTGATCGTAGAGCCAGACGGCAAGTTGGGCGCGGGCATAAACGAGGCCGGCTTCATCGGCGAGTTTGATGCGCACGGGCACGACTTCGGATTCGAGAATTTGGATGGCGGTGCGGAGGTCGCCGCGAGCGGCGTAAATCTGGGCGATCTTGCCTTGCGTCACCGCTCGCGACCGCACGTCGCCCAGCTTTTCGTACACCGGCAGTTGATCTTCCAGCCTGATCCGCAGCGCTTCGTCTAAGTCGCCGCGCGCCATCCGGATGTCGGCGATCTTGCCCTGCGTCACCGCTCGCGAACGCACGTCGCCCAGCTTTTCGTACACCGGCAGTTCTTCCTCGAGCCGGAT
>VFZQ01001148.1 GCA_016871135.1 Acidobacteriota bacterium
CGCGCCGCCGATCTTCGTATCGAGTTTCCCTGATACCGCCAGCACCGAATCGCGCAGCGTCTCCATGTCGAGCCGGTGCTTCAGTTCGAACCGCGAGAGCAACTTGTTGTCGGGGTCTTTCTCGGCGGCGGGATTCGCCGTCGACATCGCGTACGTATTCGACAGCAGAATCTCGCGGTGAATCGCTTTCATGCTCCAGTTGGTTTCGATGAACCGCGAGGCGAGGTAGTCGAGCAACTCCGGATGGGTCGGCCGTTCACCCATGCGGCCGAAGTTCGACGGCGTACGCACAATGCCGCGGCCAAAATGATGCTGCCAAATTCGATTGACCATCACGCGCGCGGTGAGCGGGTTCTTCGGATCGACGATCGCTTCAGCCAGTTGCGCGCGGCCAGAGCCTTGCTTGAAGGGCGCGGGTTCGCCTTCGCGCAGTACCTGCAAAAAACGCCTCGGCGCCACTTCGCCGAGTGTTTTGTTATCGCCGCGAATCGCGACACGCACATCGGCCGGCTGGGCCGATTCCTTCACCGCATGAACGAAAGGGTACATCTGCGGCAGGTCTTTTTCGAGGTCCTTGATCTCGGCTTCGAGCTTTTCGACATACGCCTTCGACAGGCCGCCGAGGAATCGCCGGATCTGTTTCGCGTTGTAGAAGAGCACACCCGCGGGCGCGCGGAAGCCGTCGATGTTGTATGGCCCGTTGGCAATCTCGCGCCACTGATAGAACTTCAGCACGGGCAGCGAAACGATGTTGGTGTATTGCCGCGTGTTCTCGTTCTTCTGGCCCTTCTTGCCGCCGAAAGCCACATAGTTCTTGTCGTCTACCTCTTTGGCTTCGTCGAGTAGTTCGAGCAAAAACTTCTGATACCGCTCGGCTTCGGAGCGGACTTGGGCCTCGGTGGGCTTGCTGTCGACGACTTCGTACCAGCTCTTCAAGTAGGGGTGCTCTTTGTCGGTGCGATTGTCGAGATACTCCTTCCACCGATTCTGCGTTTCTTTGTCGAGCGAGGGGTCTTCGATGTTCTTCCAGGCCGCAACCAAGTACCTCGACGTGTCGCGCGCGAGCAGGTCGACGAGTTGTTTGGTCTGGTCAGCGAGGTAGTCGGCGAGGATCTCTTTCAAGTCGTCGATCCTTTTCTTCTGGTCCTCGTAACGCTTCACTTCGGTCGGATCGACGAGCGCGTGCTCCGCCGTCTGCGTACTCCGGAAGACGCCGAGCAGCGAGTAGTAGTCCTTCGTTGGAATCGGGTCGTACTTGTGATCGTGGCACTGCGCGCAGCCGACGGTCATGCCGAGGAACACTTTCGTCGTCACGTCGAGTTGATCGTTGGCGCCGTTGCCAATCGCCTGGAAGCCGAGTCCCGCCATGTGTGGGCGCGTTTCGGGAAACAACTCGGCGGCGATCTGCGCTTTGACGAAAAGGTTGTAGGGAAGATCGTTGTTCAAGGACT
>VFZQ01001149.1 GCA_016871135.1 Acidobacteriota bacterium
CTTCGGCCAACAAGCCAGCGCTGTTGCCGATCACGTAGCCGGTAGGCATCCGATAGAGCACGTGCCGCCCGCCGCGCCCGGTGACGGCTTCGTGAGTCGCCGGCAGCTGCTCGGCCTCATACCACGCCATGCCAGCAGGGTCGATGTCGATAGCGAAGAACTCGTATCCGGTCGCGAGGCCGATGTTCGCATTCGGGAACTTCGCCCACCACGCACGGATCTGGGTCTCGTCCGTCGTGGCGTCTTTGCAACCGTGCTTGCTTGCGGGTGTTTTATCACGCGCGCGCAGCGGATGAACGCGCCAGCCGCGCGCGGCGTAGGCTAGGGCGTGATCGAGCATGGTAGTTGTCGGCATGACCGCCGTCGGCGCGCTCACGATGCCACCTCGCCGCGCTTGCGCGCATGATCCGCGATGGCGTAAACCGCGCTCGCCGCCGCTTCGATCTCTTCGCTCGTCGCGAACCAACGAAGCATGTCACTTGCATTCTGGAGGTGCCTTAATGCCGCGCGGCGCGCGCGTTTCCTGTACGACGCGCTTCGCGGATCGCTGGCTGAAAAACGCTTCGCGTTGTCGCTCGGTTCCGGAGTCTCTTCGTTGTTCATATTGCCCCTCTTATTGCGGCCTATAGGCCTCGCATCATCTCCGCGTGCTTGGAGTCTTCCCAGACAGGCCGATCCACGGACTGACCGCAAGTCGCTAGCCAACGCTCGAATGCGGCGCGCGGGATCAGGAGTCGTTTACCACAGCGGATTACGGGTAGTCCCAGGCCACTCTCCTTACCATCCGCCGCGTCGCGCGCGACGGCGTAACGCTTTCCACGGTTAACGGGGATCGGCAGCGTCTCTGGCGTGAAAAACAGTTCGGTAGACTTCATTAGTTGCTCCGGTTCTGTCAGTAGGTTCTAACCGACGGACATAACCAGCATATTCTATCCATCTGGTATAATCAAGTCCATGGCTCGACCAAAGCAAAATCCTACGAACTTAACCGATGTGGGAAGGGCTGTCATTTCGTTGCGACGGGAATGTGGTCTTTCCCAACAGGCGCTTTCGAACAATCTTCACCTTTCGCTTGGGAGCGTGACGAGATACGAACTTGGCAGATCGCCCGACGCTCCATCGCTTGCGCGCTTATTTCGCTTCGCCTCGGATCGTGGCAAATCCGAGCAAGCGGAGGTATTTCGGAAAGCCCTCTTCGAAGTACTCGGCATCGAGTCGATCCTAGATATGAATAAGCCAGCCGTTCAGCTTCAACAGGTTCTTAGTCACGTAGATGAAGCGCGCCTCGCGTTAGAACGCTATGACGCCGCGTCGGCCCGGGACAGGCTACGGCATGTCCAAAAGGTTCTTGCGCAAATGGTCACCATGGAAACTACAAAGGCATCCAAATGATCTCCCGTATTGCCCGCCGCCAGCGCCGTGAGCGCAAACCATGACCGGAACCACGG
>VFZQ01001150.1 GCA_016871135.1 Acidobacteriota bacterium
AACTCCAGTGTGCACATCATCGACTCCGCCGCTGCCCACATATCGCCCCTGGCGAGTTCGGCCTCCGCTACCCTAGAAGCCATGTTCGCGGATCGTTCATACTGCATCCCATAGAGATAGGAGTGCACCGCCAAATGATCGTCGACTCCGTTGAGTTCCTCTATTAGCCGCGCGGCGCCGGTGACATCACCCGAACATCCCAATGATGCGGCCGCAACGGCAAGCAGATTGCGCCGGAGGTCTGGCTCTTCGGCTCCAAGGCAATCGGTCGCTTTTTCACTGATCTTGGCCGCGGCGGGGAATTCTAGGCTCCAAACGAGTACTATGGCCAGCCAATAGCTCGCTTGGGCAGCTTTCACCGAGGCGCCCGAGCTTTCGTACATCGCAATGGCTTTGTTGCAGTATTTCACCGCATCGTCCGTGCGTCCGAGGCTGCGCAATACTTCAGCCTTCTTCTCCGTCAGTTCAGCCACCCGAAGGCTCTTCTCTCCTTCCCAGAGCGACAGGGCATTCTCCAGATGAGTGAGCGCTTCCTCATGAGCCGCGCCCGCGCGCGCTTGCTTCGCGGCCAGTATCAGGTAATTCGCCGTCTTCTCCGGGTCGGACGCCGCGCCCGCCTGATAGAGGTGATGCGCGAGCGCCGACGAGTGCGCCTCGAGGTTTGCTCCATAAAGCTTTTCGATCGCGTCGGCGATGCGGGCGTGCAGCCGCTGGCGGCGTGGCATCGACAGTGTCTCGGCCAGCGTCTGCCGCACCAGTTCGTGCACAAAACGATAGCGCGCCTCTCGGCTCGTGGCCGATTCGGCGATAACCAAATGCGCGCGTTCGGCTTCCTCCACCGCGTCGAGCGCGGCATCTGGTTGCGCGTTCTCCAGCGCTTCGAGCAAGGGCAGGCTGAAGCTGCGTCCCATGACGGCGGCGGTCGTTAGAGTCCGGCGGGCGTCTTCTCCCAAGCGATCGAGTCTGCGGCCAAGCACCAACCGCACACCCTCCGGCACTTGCAACTGATCCGCACGCAGCCCGGGCCGCCACTTGCCCGATTCGTCGAACAGCTTTCCTTCTTCGGCGAGGTGGCGAAAGACCTCTTCGACAAAAAAGGGATTGCCTTCCGTTTCGTCGAAGACCACACGCGCCAGCCAAGGGGGCGGTGTTTGTCCGCTCATGGCGCCGAGCATGCTCTCGACTCCGTCCACTGCCAATCTGCGCAGCGATATGCGTGTGGCCTGCTTCTGCCGCAGCATCGTTTCGAGCGTTTTCGCGAACGGCCGCGTGACTTCCAACTCCACGTCGCGATAGGTGCCGATCAGGAGAATCGGCGAAGTCGACAGGATCGGCCCGAGGTGCTGTAGGAGGAGTAAAGTGGGCTCGTCGGCCCAGTGCAGGTCCTCCAACACATGAACGATTGGGGTAACGCCGGCCGCGCGCTCTAGGAATTCGCGAAAGGCGT
>VFZQ01001151.1 GCA_016871135.1 Acidobacteriota bacterium
TCCGCGGTATTCATCAAGCGCTTCGGAACCAGTACTCACTGACTTACCAGCCCTCGAACAGAGCGAAGGACGGGAAGTACCGGAAGATCACCGTGCAGCTTGTCAACCCCGCGACCAACGAGCCTCTTCGCATCGTCGACGAGAAGGGCAAGCCGATGAAGTACACGGTTGTGGCCAAGCAAGGCTACAATGCGCCGAAGGAAGTAGAATAACGAAAAAGTCAAGCACTCGATCTCACGGCGAATGAAGCCGTTAGAAATGTGTTGACACGTCTGTGATGGAACTGTTACCTTCGCTGAGTTCCCTTGACCCTTTTGCAATGACAACGTCCCCTGAAAGAACGAAAGCGGCGCCTACGCGGTTGCTGCTTGTTGATGACCATCCCGGCGGACTCGCCGCCCGGACTTCGGTACTAGCCGAGTTGGGTTTCGCGATCACTACCGCAGTCTCCGCGGAATCGGCGCTCGAGAAATTCAAGGCCGAACCTTTCCCCCTTGTCGTCACTGACTATAAACTTCCAGGCATGACTGGCGTCGACCTCATCGCCTCGATCCGCCTGATGAACTTGGATACGCGTATCGTCCTCATCTCCGGCTTCGTGGATGCGCTCGGCCTCACCGAAGAGACCACGCAGGCCGACGTCGTCCTCGCCAAGAGTTCGAACGAAGTGAACATGTTGATCCGCGCCGTGCAGCGCTTGACGCGCCGCGCCGCGGCAAAGAAACCGGCCAGCGCAGCCAAACGCCCTGCCTCGCGACGGAAATCTACGGGAGGCTGATCTTGCGCGCGGCGATCTGCGGTCTCCTGTTCGCGGTCTCGGCCTTTGCCCAAACCGCCGCGGAAAAAGCCGTCGTCGATCGCTGGATGAAGACGCTCACGCCGCGGCAACGCATCGCGCAGTTGATCGTCGTGCGCACGCACGGCTCGACCGGCGGCGCCCGCAGTCGCGAGTGGCGCAACATCGTCGGTTGGATTAGCCAAACGCGCGTTGGCGGAATCATCGTCGTCAACCGTGTTCGGCGCGGAGGCGTCGTTAAAGCGCAGCCGCACGAAACCGCCGGCTTCATCAATCGCTTGCAAAAATTGTCGCGCCTTCCGCTCATCGTCGGAGGCGATTTCGAGCGAAGCGTGTCCATGCGTTTCGACGGCACCGTCGCTTATCCGCACGCCATGGCCTACGGCGCTGCCAACGACCCCGCCCTCACCAAGGAACTCGGACGCCTCACCGTCCGCGAAGCCCGCGCTCTCGGCTTTCAGTGGGTCTTCGCGCCCGATGCCGACGTTAACAACAACCCCGACAATCCCATCATCGGTATCCGCTCATTCGGTCCTGAGCCAAAGCTGGTCGGCGATCACGTCCGCGCCTTCATCGCCGGCGCGCAGACCGTCAAGCCCCGTTCGCTCGTCACAGTCAAGCATTTCCCGGGCCACGGCGACACCGACGCCG
>VFZQ01001152.1 GCA_016871135.1 Acidobacteriota bacterium
GCCACCGGATACACAACCGGGAAACGGATGGGATTTTGATCCGCGTTTGTGAACGCCGGCTCGGCGATGTTGAACGGCACCGTCGATCCCGCCGACGGCCCGAAAGGCGCCGCATCGAAGTAGATTCCGTATCCCGCGCGGATGACCGTGTTGTTCCCCAACGGCCGCCACGCCAGCCCGATACGCGGCGCGATGTTGTTCTTGTCCGATCGCAACAGCGTCTTCGCATCGTAACCGGCCTTCGACGCCTCGATCACATCCACATACCCACGCGGCATCAGCGGATTCACCAGATTCAACGACCCATCCGGCACCACGATCGCGCCCGACGCAATATCGAACAGCGCCATCCGCCCATTCTGCTCCGTCCAGCCGGGGAACACTTGATAGCGCAGGCCCAGATTGATCGTCAGCCGAGGCGTGAACTTCCAATCGTCCTGAATGAATGCAGCGTAGGTCCAATTCTGCCGCCGGGGCTCGATCGCCGGGAAGTCGCGCCGGAACGTCGTCGGTATCCCAAGCAGAAAGTCCGAATACGCAAAGCCGGTGAAGCGGTTGGAAAATTGCCAGTCGCCGTACATTCCCTGCCCGTTTCGGAGCTCGTTGGTAAAGCCCTTGAACGCCTGGAAGCCCATTTTCACGTTGTGCCCGCCTCGGAACCAGGAGACGTGATCCACAAATTGTTGAACCAGATCGCGCCCACAGGGAACGCAATCGCCGATCGCTTCGATATTCGACAGGCCCAGATTCGCGAACGTCACGCGCGGCAGCACACCCACCGACGGCACGTTCGGCGCGAGTCCCGTCACGCCAAGCTCCGTAGCGATCGCTTTGCCGTCCAGCCGAGACCGGTTCGGCAGATCGTCGAACGACGTACCCCATCGAAACTCGTTCAGCAGATTCGTCCGGATGTTGTGTGTGTAAGCGATCGTCGCCGCCCGCAGCGAACGCCAACGCCGGAAGCGCTCTTTCAATGTCGGCAGCGCTTCCCAGTTGTCCAGATTCCAATCAACCTTTGTGATGCGTCCGTACACAAACGCCTTGTCGCTAAACCGGTGATCGACACGGAGCGTTAATGTCGGTTGATACGTGACGATGTTGGTGCGCACTTCGCGATAGTTCTGCGCCGCAAAAACCGCCGTGTTCCCGAAGTTCGGCAGCGCCATATAGCGGTCCTGAATCAACTTCGCCGCCGTGTTAATCCGCGACGCCGGCAGCACGTTGTTCGCAAACGGCGCGTTGTTCGCGAACGGATCGCGCACAACCGATCCTGCGTTCGCGAAATTGCCGCTCCGCCACGGCTCCAGCGGCACAGTCGTGTTCAACGTCGCGGAGTTCGGCGATCCCCCGTTCATCTCCAGCGTCCCGAACACGAACGTCTTGTTCCGCCCGTTGTAGAGTTGGCCCGCCGGCCGAATACGTGAAGCGATGCCCGATACCCGGCGC
>VFZQ01001153.1 GCA_016871135.1 Acidobacteriota bacterium
TGCGGCGCGAAAGAAAGTTGTTTAATTAATCATGCGACTCACTGCGATTCTCTTCACCGCACTTGCCCTGTTCGCCGCAAAGGATCCGGCCCCGCAAGGCAAGCTGCTTATGTCCGACGACTTCGAAGGCACGGCCATCGACAAGGCTTGGCGCGTCGCCAACGGCGAGTGGAAGCAAGCCGGTGGCGCGCTCACCGGCGCTGAACTGGAAGCCGACAAACACGCAGCGGTTGTTCGCCGTAAGGTCGACTACAAGAACGCGACAATTCAACTTCGCTTTAGGCTCGACGGCTCTCGACAAACATCACTGAGCGTCAATCACGCCAAGGGCCATCTGTGTCGCGTGACCGTCCGCCCCGAGGGCTTTTGGATCCAGCTCGATCCCGACAAGGATAAGGGGACGAAAGCCGATGTGATGGCGCGTTCGAAGCAGCCGTTCAAGACAGGTGTGTGGCTCGACATGACCGTGACCTTCGCTGGAACGAAGATGACTGCGAAGATCGGCGATGTCGTATTGACCGGCGACAATCCCGCCATCGCCGGCCCAAAAGCCGATGTCGGATTGCCCGTCAACGGAAAGTCCGTGTCGTTCGACTCGATCCGCGTCTACGGACAGAATTAAGCCAGGTCCGGAGGCACGTACTCCGCTCGCGCTTGGCGTGATCGAAATACACTGAAGCTGTAGTACGCCTTAAAAATGTCTTGGCGGTGCGCCAGCCCCGCCACCGCCGCCCGCGCCAAATCGTACGCCGTCGCGCCGCGCCCCAGGCCGATGGATAACTCGGCCAGCCGGTCGCACCAGAATCGCGTCACGGTTTCGTGATAGCCGGAATCCGGTGTCGAGACGACCCCTTGCGTCTCGTTGTATGAAAGGATTGCCGCGCGCACCTCATCGATGCCACCGCCGCGCGCGATAACTGATGACGCCATGGCCAGGTGCGCGGCGTGGTTCCAGTGTGTGCGCGGAAAGCGCCCTTCCGAAACGTCGGTCAGAAAGGTGTAATAGGTTTGAATCGAAGCTAAGTGGGTCTCCATGCTTTCGATTATACACTTTCGAAACGAATATAATTTTGCTATGGATGATTTGGATCGAAAGCTGGCGGCCCGTTTGGCTAACGATGCGAGAGCGACCTGGGCCGACCTCGGCGCCGAACTTGGCCTTTCCCCTCCGGCCGTGGCCGACCGCGCAAAGCGGCTCTGCGAGCGCGGCGTCATCCGCGGCTACCACGCCGTTCTCGACCCGGTCGCCCTCGGTTACGGTCTGACCGCGTTTGTCGCCGTGACGCTCACCCACCCGCGCGACCGCGCCAAATTCCTCGCCGTCGTCGCCAAACGCGAAGAGATCAAGGAGGCTCATCACATGGCCGGCGACGACGACTTTCTGCTCAAAGTCCACTGCCGCGACACACAGCATCTGGAACACTTCTTGACGTCGATTTTGAA
>VFZQ01001154.1 GCA_016871135.1 Acidobacteriota bacterium
GACGTCCGCCGCGACCGCGGCCGGTCGGAGTTCAACGTCGACCACCGCCTGGTCACCAGCTTCGTCTATCAGATTCCGGTCGGACGCGGCATGAAGTACAAGGCCAAAATCAACAAGGCCGCCGACGTCGTGATCGGCGGATGGCAGGTCAACGCGATCGCGACTTTCCAGAGCGGCTTCCCGATGACGATCTCCGCCGCCGACGTGGGCGGCTTGAACGACACGTTCGGCACCAATCGCGCCGATATCGCCGGCAACATCAAACCGGATGGATTCACGCCCCGTATCGAAAAATGGTTCGCCACCGAAGCCTTCCGCCAACCGGCGGCGGGATTCCTCGGCAACTCCGGACGCGGCATTCTCGACGCGCCCGGCATCAACAACTGGGATACCGGATTGTTTAAGAACTTCCGCGTGGCCGAAAAGGTCAACGTCCAGTTCCGGTTGGAGTCGTTCAACGCCTTTAACCATACGCAATGGGGCGTGCCCGTCCGCTCCGTGGCCGATACACAGCGTTTCGGCCGCGTCATCGGCGCCCGGGCCGCACGCATCAATCAGTTCGCCCTGAAGTTTCTATGGTGATCTTCGGCAAGTCTGAGTACGCGAACCCCGGGCCGCTAGGCCCGGGGGGCCGTCCGATGGTGCGTGAATGCCTTTCCCTTTGACCGTCGCGCTGGCCCTCCTGCTCGCCCAGGACGCCGCGCAACTCACGCTTGAATGCGACCGCGCACTGGCCGAAGGCCGCTACGCGGAAGCGGAGCGGGCGCTCGACCACCTGCTCCGCCTCTCGCCCGGCGTCGCGGAGATCCACGCGAAACTCGGTGTGGTCTACTTCCAGCAACGCAAGTTCGTCCAAGCCATCCCCGCGCTCGATCGGGCGCTGAAGCTCAAGCCCGCTCTCGCCAACGCCGCGGCGCTTAGAGCGATGTCTCTCTCTGAACTTGGACGCTTCTCCGACGCCGTCTCCGGACTCGAGGCGGCCTTCAGAAACACCCGCGACCCCGCTCTCAAACGCATGGCCGGACTCCAGCTTGAGCGTGCCTACTCCGGCCTCCAACGCGACCGCGAAGCCGCGCAAGTGGCGCTGGAAATGAACCGGCTCTATCCCAGCGACGCGGAAGTGCTCTATCATTCAAGCCGCCTGCTCGCGAACTCCGCCTATCAGACGCTGCGCCAACTCGCGCAGGCCGCGCCCGATTCCCTCTGGCGTCGTCTGGCCGCCGGCGAAGCTTTCGAGAGCCAGGGTAACTACGATTCGGCGCTGCGCGAATACGACGCCGTGCTCGCGATGGATCCTGACCGCGCCGGCGTTCACTTCCGGATGGGCCGCGTCCGCCAGTTGCGCGCCGGCAAGGATCCCACCCAGGCGGCCATGATCGCGCGCGAGTTCGAACTCGAGATCCAGGCCGATCCATCCAACGCCAACGCCGCTTACG
>VFZQ01001155.1 GCA_016871135.1 Acidobacteriota bacterium
CCCACTTGTTGTCCTTCGGGTCGAAGGTGTCCATCGCGCTCACGCCGCCGCACATGAACAGGAAGATCACCGATTTGACCTTCGGGTCGAAATGCGGCCCCTGTCCCGCGCGCAAGAACTTCTCGTCCTCGGCCCACAAACAACTCAGCGCCGCGCCCGACATTCCGAACGACATGCGGCGGAGGAAGGAGCGGCGAAGCACTGGATTATTGGACGAGGCAATCATGGCAGAAAGATAAACTCGCTGAGGTTGAGCAGCATCCACGCGAAACCGCTGAGCTGTGCCGGTTCCGCGTTTTGCAGATAGCTGAGCGCAGCGTCCCGTTCGGCGGCCGAGGGCGCACGGCCCAGCGCGAGCTTGTAACCGTAGTCGACCTTGGCCGCCGGGCTCGCGCCGCCCTCGCGGTACAACCGTTCGGCCAGATCGCGCGATGCCGTTTGCGGCAGCGCGCCATTCATCATGTAGAGAACCTGCGGCGCCGTCACGCTGCGCTCGCGCCGCGCGCAGGGCACATGTCCGTCCTCGGCGTCGAAGGCCGCCAGGAACGACGGCATCATGTTCATCGACGTGTCCGAGCCGCGCCCCATGTAGATGCCGCGCCGGTTGTCGCGCCGGTCGTAATAGCCCGTCTTCGGCGCGCTCATCACGCGGCGCTCGTTGATGTCCTCCCCTCGGAACGACTGCCCGCCGATCGACCTGTCAAGCGTCCCCGCCGCCGCGAGCATCGTATCGCGGATCGTCTCGGCTTCCAGCCTGCGCACCGGGAATTTCCAGAGATACCTGTTGCCCGGATCGATCGCTTCGTTCGCTGATCGCAACTCCGCCGTCGCCACCGAACTCTGTTGATACAGCTCCGAGGTCACGATCAGCCGGTGCATGGACTTCATGCTGTATTTGCGCGCCGTGAATTCGCTCGCCAGCCAGTCGAGCAGCTCCGGGTTCGACGGCATCTGCCCCGTGCGGCCGAAGTCGCTCGGCGTGGTGACGATGCCTTCGCCGAAGTGCCACTGCCATAACCGGTTCACCGCCACGCGCGCGAACAGCGGATTTTCCGGTGCGGTCAGCCACGCGAGAAACGCCTGCCGCCCGTCGCCCTTGATCGCCAGATCCTTCGGAGCGAATGGAAAACCGGGCTGTACCTCGTCGCCCTTCTTCGCGCGGTCGCCGCCGATGTAGATGTGATGCTTCCGCTCGGCCCGCTCGCTGTCGGCGCGCACACTCCAAAACGCGGCCAGCGTCGGTGGCTCGCGCCGCAGCTCGGTCTGGCCCCTGCGAATCCACTCGTAGCGAATGGTTTCGTCGGGCTTCATCACGTCGCGAAACTTCCGCGCGTCCGGCGTCACCACGGTTTCATACTGTTTGACGATCGCCTGTTCGGCCGCGGTCCGCGACGCCGCGTCCTTGCGAAACACCGCGGCCACATCGGGCGGCAGG
>VFZQ01001156.1 GCA_016871135.1 Acidobacteriota bacterium
ACTGAAACCCTAATCATGCATTTGCTTATTTTCGATCTCGACGGCACGCTCGTCGATTCCAAACAAGATCTTATCGACGCGGTGAACGCGGCGCGCGGCTACATGGGCCTTGGTCCGTTGCCGGGTGAAACCGTGGCGGGATATGTCGGCCGCGGTGCGCAGGCATTGATACAAAGCGCGTTGGGCGGTTCGGCGTCCCAGAACGATGTCGACAAGGCGCTCGCGTTCTTTATTCAGTATTATGGCGAGCACATGCTGGACAAGACGGTGCTCTACGACGGTGTGCGCGAGACGCTCAATGCATTGCGCGAGCGAGGCCATATGCTGGCGGTGTTGACGAACAAGCCTGTGCGGTTTTCCGAACGGATGATGGAGGCGCTGGGGCTGGGCAAACACTTCGTGCGCGTATACGGCGGCAACAGTTTCGAGCCGAAGAGAAAGCCCGATCCGGTGGGCATCCACGCGCTGCTGGCGGAAACGGGTATACCGAAAGAGCGGACGATCATGGTGGGCGACAGTGTGGTGGATGTGCGCACGGCTCGCAACGCGGGCGTGCGGGCGTGCGGCGTGGCGTGGGGTTTTCAGCCTGAGACGTTTCAACAGGAGCCGCCGGACTTTATGATCGATAACATGCAACAGCTGGCCGAGCGCGTGTTGGAAGAGACGAGATGACCACGGCGCTACTGTTCGCGGCGTTCCTGCCTTCGTATACGTTCGTCGATGTGGAGGCGGTGCGGGCCGAGGGCGATCCGCAGTCGTTTGTGCGGACGGCGACGATTCCGGCGAAGACTTTGGAGGCGACTTGCGATGTGATGATTGCCGGCGCGGGCATGGGCGGATTGGGCGCGGCGTTGCGCGCGGCGGAGAAGGGGCTGTCGGTGTGCGTGACCGAAGAGGCGACGTGGATCGGCGGACAGGCGACGGCGGGCGGCGTATCGGCGCTCGACGAGAACAAGTTCATCGAAATGACGGGCGCGCCGCGAAGGTATCAGGAGTTTCGGCGGCGTATTCGCGATCATTACATCCGCGCGTACAAGCCGCTCCATCCAGTTGAGAATTTCAATCCTGGCGGATGCTACGTTTCGAGCCTTTGCTTCGAGCCGCGCGTGGGCGTATTGGCGCTTGAAGAGATGCTGCGGCCACATCGGAACATCCGGCTGTTGCGGCGGACGCGAGTGCTGGACCTGGAGCGCGAGGGCGATGGCATCAAGGCCGCGCTGGTCTGGCAGATCGACCGCAAAGAGGCGACGATCGTCCGCGCGAAGTTCTTCCTCGATGCGACGGAGATGGGCGATCTGTTGCCGATGGCGAAGACGCAGTATATTGTCGGGTCGGAACCGAAGTCTTTGACGAATGAGCCCCATGCGGCCGAGGCGGCCAATCCGGCGTGCGTGCAGAGCTTCACGTATCCGTTTATCATCGAGCACCGGCCGGG
>VFZQ01001157.1 GCA_016871135.1 Acidobacteriota bacterium
TGGGGACAGCTCCATGGGCTAATCGTCGAATCGGGACAACTATTGAGTTTTCGAACCGCGGCCGGGCATTTCCGGGCCTACGGCCACGAGATCAATTTGAAGACGCTGGGCGTCGAAGTAAGCAGCGTGGTCTATTTTGCCGAGAATCCCGAATTCAAGGGCAACGATCTCGGCCGCACGGGCTGGCTGGATCGCATTCGGCTCGGAATCGTCGACTACGAACAGCGGCTATATCTCAGCGCCTACGACCAGTAGAAAATGCCACCCGGTCTTGGCGGCGAATCCGTGTGCCGGGAGGGTACGGGGCCTTGATGGCGTCAGTCGAATTTAGGCTTCCCTTCCACTGGCGTTCCGGCTAACGCCGCCTCGGCCGCGACCAACGGTTGATAAGATCGGTTCGCATCTGCAGGGACGGATAATTTGGCGTGTTCGCGGCTGGCACGAAGCGCTCCAGATTGTACTCTTCGATCCTTTGCAACGCAGACCGCAGATGGCGGGTATCGATTTGAAACCGTTCGAGCAGGACGACGGCCACGCGATCGCAGACTAGTTCCAGTTCCTGCAACCGGCGGTGGTTGTTCGCTAATCGCGCCGCTTCGAACTCGCGCCAGACGTACTCATGACCGAACTCGTGAGCAATGACCGCCTGCAACTCCAGGGACGAAAGGCGATGAAACGCCGGCCCGGTGACGATCACAACGGCGCGCTCAAAGAGTCCGATGGCCGCTTGGGGCGCGTCAACGACTTTGATCACCCACGCGCCGTCGCGGCCGATACGGCGGACGAACTCGTTGAGCGATTCGAGCTTGGCGCGTTCCGCTTGATTGAAACGAGTGAGTTCGCCTTTGGGCGGAAGCGCCGCCAGCGCTCGCGACAAATGGGCAGCGCCGGCGGGGAGCGGGCGGCAATTGTCGATCTGGTCCGGAGTGATGGACTGGGCCGTTAGCTCGGCACACGATTCGCCAATTGCGGCGCCGGCGGAAACCATTACAATGAGGACTGCGAGGAATCGACTGGACATGCGCCGAGCTTGCGCCCAACACCGTTCTTAAGTCCCTTGAAGGCCGAAAGATCCCGAGAAGGAAGTTCTTAGAAAACTCTATGTCGTTGCAATCGAACAAGATCCACCGATTCGGGACGTTCACCGCGGACCCCGGTGCGCGAACTCTGCTTACCGGCGACGCCGTTGTCGCCCTTGCTCCAAAAACGTTCGACTTGCTGTGCATCCTGCTGGAGAGCGGCGGACGAATCGTGACGAAAGAGGATTTGATGACCGGCCTCTGGCCCGGCGTGTTCGTGGAGGAGGCGAACGTAGCGTTCCAGATCTCGACCTTGCGAAAGGCGCTCGGCGAGCGGGGCGCCGAATGGATCGTCACGGTTCCAAAGCACGGGTATCGATTCGTGGCCGAGGTTATCGTTGAAGCGGAACCT
>VFZQ01001158.1 GCA_016871135.1 Acidobacteriota bacterium
TCGTCGTTGTACCGGTCATAGAAGATGCCGAATCCGCCACGCATCGCTGTCCTCGCGTTGCCGAACACATCCCAGGCAAACCCGAACCGCGGCGCCACCTGAATGCCCGGCGTCTCCTGAACCCTCTCGTTGTACACCGTCATGCCCTGGAACGGCGTGCCGCTGTTCGACGCAAAAGCGCCGATCACCGCCGCCGGCAGAATCGCGCCCGACATCGGGTCCCGCCCAACGCGCGTGTTCCCCTGCCGGAACGGCTGAATCAACTGCGGCTGCTTCGTCCGGTCGTACTTGTCCAGTTCGAATACCGATAGCTTGTCCCCCGCGCTCCACGTCGGCTGAATCTTGTAGAACCGCACCCCGTAGTCCAGCGTGAACCGCTTGGTCACCTTCCACTGGTCCTGCGCGAACCACTCGAAGTTGATGTACCGCGCATGCCCGTGCGGATGGCCGTCAGCCTCCTGGTAGCTCTGCACCGACCCCAACATCGCGTTCGAATACGCATAGTTCGTATCCAACGGGTTGTTCACATCGCGGTTGAAGTTGAACGTGCCGTTGAACGCCGTGCCGCGCGCGGCGTTCCGCGTGGTCTTCTCTACATAGACGCCCAGCTTCGTGTTGTGCTTGCCCCACACCTTCGACAGATTGTCCGAGTAGTTCCAGATGTTGTTCGTCCCAAAGAACGGATACCGCGATTCAATGTTCAGCACCGCCGCGTTCGGCACGCCGCCGAAGTTCGCGTTGGGCACCAGATTCGACGGATTCGACTGCGGGTAGAACTGCCGCAAATTACCGATCTTGTCGCGCTGGTTCCGGGCCAGCCCCTCGGGCGTCAGCGGATCCACCGTCTGCAACGCGCGGTTGATCCCAAACGTGAACTCATTCACCAGCGTCGGGTTGAATGTATGGATCAGCGTGCTCACCATGCCCGCGCTCCGGATCTGATAGTTGATCGGAAGCTGCGGCCACGACGATGACGCCAATACGAAGTTGAAGTCGCCCTTGAACGCTTCGTAGTCGTTGATGCCGCGCCAGTAGAAAATCGTCTTCGGCGAAATGTTGTAGTCCACGCGAAGAATGGAATCGCGCCGCGGCTGCGTCACCTGCGCCTGAAACTCGGCGTTGTAGCCCAGACGTGTGAATGCGTCGCCCGGCCGGTTCGGCGCCGGGAAGAAGTTCATGATCGCCCGCCCCACCGGGTCCAGCCGGTTCGCCGGAATGATGTTGCCCGGAAACGGGACGCGATTGTTCGACGGATCCCAGATCGGGATCAGCGACAAGCCCTGATCGCGGGAGTTCGAAAAATCGCCGCGCCGCTCCAGCTCCGTGGGCACAGTCCGCTGCACCAGCGCCGTCGGATACTTGCGCGGCAGAAACTCCTGGCTCCAGAAGAAGAACAGCTTGTCGCGATTCTTGTTCAGATTCGTTCCC
>VFZQ01001159.1 GCA_016871135.1 Acidobacteriota bacterium
TCGAAACTTTCGAATTGGGCAAGCGGAACAAACTGGCCCACCGTCAGGCGCTTCACTTGATGCTCAAGGCTGTTCTGGTTTCGCCACAGTTTCTGTTTATTACTCCGGTCGTCGATGCGGGGACGAATCCTGGAATCGTGCCTTTGGACGACTATCAACTCGCCTCGCGGCTGTCCTACTTGTTGTGGTCGACGATGCCGGACGACGAGTTGATGGCGCTGGCGAGTAAGGGCGTGCTGCATGAGCCCGCGACTCTGCGCGCGCAAGTCAAACGCCTGCTGGACGATCGCCGCTCGCGCGCTTTGTTCGACGGCTTCGGCGCACAATGGCTGGGCGTCGGAGGATTGAAGCGGCAAGTCTTCGATCCCGCAGTGTATCCGCAGATGACGGCGGAGATGCGGCAGGCGATGTACGACGAAGCGCGTTTGTTTTTCGAGAGCGTCGTGCGCGAGAACAAAAGCGTGATCCGTTTCACCGACGGCGACTACACCTACTTGAACGCGACACTGGCGCCGATCTACGGCCTGGAAAAAACCGTCAAGGGCTCCGCGATGCGCAAAGTGCAACTGCGAGACCCCAATCGCGGAGGCGTGCTGGGCATGCCGGGAATATTGGCGGCAACGTCGTTTCCCAACCGTACGAGCCCAGTGAAACGCGGCGTGTGGGTGTTGGAGCAATTGCTCGGCGACCACGTGCCGGCCGCGCCGCCGAACGTCCCGGCGCTCGATCAACAGGACCAGGCCTCCGTCGCGAACCTGACCGTCCGCGAGCGCACCGAGCTGCATCGAACAAATGCAGTTTGCGCCAATTGCCATCAGATTCTAGACCCAATCGGATTCGGTCTGGAGAACTTCGACGCGATCGGGCGCTGGCGCGATCGGGACAGCAACGGCAAGCCGATCGACGCGGCGGGCGAACTTCCGGGCGGGAAGCGGTTCTCGGGCCCCAAGGATCTGAAGGCGATCATCGCCGCCCGCACCGATGCGCTTTCCCGCAACCTGGTGAATAAGCTGCTCGCCTATGCGTTAGGCCGGCGGTTGGAAGGTTATGACGAGATCGTAGTAGATACTCTGGCGCAAGACGCCGCCGCCGATGGATACCGCATGCAGACCGTCATCACGGGCGTGATTACGAGTTATCCGTTCACGCACCGCCGAATTGGGAGAAAAGAGGACCTCCAATGAGAAAGAGCACAATGATGCACAGACGAAATTGTCTGAAGGGGTTGGGCGTTTCGTTAGGCCTGCCGCTCATGGAGTCAATGGCCATTGGCAAAGCCGCCAAGCAGCCCGTGCGCCTAGGCTTTATGTACATGCCGCACGGCGTGATCATGGACCAATTTTGGCCTGCCGACGCGGCGAGTTTCCGCACGTCGCCACCACCGGCGCTGGAATCGTTGCGGCCGGTACTCGATCAGTGTCTGTTG
>VFZQ01001160.1 GCA_016871135.1 Acidobacteriota bacterium
GCTGTGGGGGCAGAATGCCCTGGGATTCCGGCTGACGAATCTGCTGATTCATTTGGCGGCGGCGTACATGCTGTATCGGATCGTGCGGAGGTTGTTCTACGAACGAGTCGCGCTTGCGGCGGCGTCGATATTCGCGATCCATCCGCTAACGGCCGAGCCTGTGTTCTACGTCTTCGCGCGGAGTTCGAGTTTGGCGGCGTTGTTGTGTTTCGTGGCGCTGGAGTCGTGGCTGCGCGAGCGCCGGTGGTTTTCCGTTGTTGCGTATGCCGCTGCGTTGTCGGCGAAGGAAGAGTGCGCTGCGTTTCCAATCTTTCTAATCTTCTTTGGTCCGGGGTGGCGCCAGATCGGTGCGATGGTGGCTTTGACGTTTGCGGCCGGTGCGCGCGTGTTGTACTCCACGAGTGTTATTGCCGGCGCGGGATCGGGATTCGGGCAGTCGGCTTCGCCGTTGGAGTATCTTGTCACCCAAGGCGGAGCGCTGGCCGGATATGGGTGGCGCGTTGTCGCGCCGTTTGGAATCAGCATCGATCCGGCGACGCCGGGGAGTTGGTGGTGGGTCTGGATCGTCATCGCTGGGTTTGTGGGATTCGCGTTGTGGAAGCGAGTGGCGACCACGCATCCGCTGTTCTGGTGTCTGGCCGCGATCCTTCTGATTCTGCCGAGTTCGTCGATCTTGCCCGCGGCCGATGCGGTGGCCTATCGACGGATGTATCTGCCGATGGCGTGGGTCGCGATTGCTCTGGCGATTCGAGTCCCTTCCTGTGTGTGGGCATTTATCGCGTTTGCGGCGATGCAATCGGCGCAGTGGCGCACCGAACAGGCCGCCTGGCAGAACGCGCACGGCTTGGCGCCGGACAAGATCCGCCCCTATATTCAACTCGCGCGGACCTATCCGCCGCGCGAGGCGCTAGCGCTATTGCGGCAAGCGAAAGAAAAAGCGCCGCGCGACGCGGAGGTGGCATCGCACTTAGGGAGAGTTCATCTGGAAGCCGGAGACGCGGTCAATGCGTTGTCGGAGTTCGGGCGGGCTTTGGCGATCGAGCCGAATCAGGCGCGCCACATGCAGAATCGAGGCGTGGCATTGTTGGTTTTAGGGCAGCGGGAAGCGGCGGTCGCGGACTTTGAAAGGGCTATGGAACGGGATCCTTGCCTGGCGATTGCGCGGGAAAACCTGGCGCGACTGGGCATTCCCACGCGAACAACATGTATATCTACGAACTCCAGTGTGCGATGACGGTACCGCGGCCGCGCGGCGAAGTGTTTGAGATGTTTGAAAATCCGAGGAACCTGGCGTTGATCACACCGAAGGCCATGGGCTTTGAGGTACTCACCGCAGGCGATCTAACGATGCGGGTTGGGCTTGAGATCGACTATCGATTCCGGTGGTTAGGGTTACCGATGCGCTGGCGAACGCTGATCACCGAGT
>VFZQ01001161.1 GCA_016871135.1 Acidobacteriota bacterium
GGATAAGCCTCGTATTTCGACACCGCCGTGTTGCCGGCCTTTTTTTGCAGCGCGCGATCGTAATCCTGCATGCCGATCGGCTCCGCCAGATCCTTCTGCAGCGCATCGTAGATGTCGATGCCGGTCTGTTTTTCGAAGACGAAGCCGGCGGCGTTGAAATCCCAGTTGCTGTAGAGATGATAGGCGCCGGGCTGCTGCGTGCCGCGCGGTGGCGCCTGCGCCAGATCGTCGCCCGGATACGATGCCGGATGAAAAACGCCCGACCGCGCCGTGATCAGATGCCGCACCTTGGCTTGCTTTTCACGAGGCAGCAAGCCGCCGACATCGTCCATGCCAAGCTCTTCGAGCGTCGCGTCGAGATTGATCTTCCCGTTGGCTACGTACTTGCCGTAAAGCATCGCGAGCAGGCTCTTGCGCACCGATGCGAGATAACTCTGCTTCGTCAAATCGCCGTATTCGAAGATGACCTTGCCTTTGTGCACGGCCATCATCGCGGTCGTGTCGATCGTAGCGAGATAGCCCTTCAACGCATTCAGACGCTTCGTCGAGTAGCCTTGGTCTTCCGGTTTGGCGCGCTCCCAATCGGCGGCGGTGATTGAGAGGGCGAAGATTGCAAGTAGCAGTCGCATCGTTTTTACTATACTTGCGCCTGCACTCGATTACGACAGCACCTAGAATATAAGTGTGATCTTTCTCCCCGCCATCGACTGGCTCGTGATCGGCGCCATGGGCGTCACCACGATCTTCTTTATCCTCATCACGTTGCTGGTCTTCCCGCCCACCGCCGTAGTTAACAAATGGCAGGGCAAAGACGCCGACGACAAGGAGTAGCCTCATGTCCCGCAAATTCACTCGCCGCGCCTTCCATCTCGGAGTAGCCGCGCTTCCTGCCGCTGCCGCCGAATCGTCCAAGTATACCGGCGCGCTCGACGGCTTCGAATCGAAAGTCGCGATGCCCGGCTTCGATTCGCAGACCTACTCGCTGGCGCGCTACGCAAAAGCCCCACTGGCGATGACCTACAAGGGCGGAGCGGTGCCGGCGTGGCAGAAAAAGCTGCGTGGCAAGGTGACAGAGCTCATCGGCGGCTTCCCGAAGGAACGCACGCCGCTCGCGCCTGTCACACTCGAAACGCGCGAGTTTGCCAACTACCGGCGCGAAAAATTCGTGATCCAGTCGCGCGAGGGAATGTCGGTGCTCGGCTACCTGCTGACGCCGCTCAAAGCCTCTGGTCCTCTGGCCACGATGATCTGCGTGCCCGGCCACGGCCGCGGCGTGGACGACATCGTCGGCGTCGATGACAAGGGCAAGGACCGCACCAACAAAGACGGCTACCAGCACGACTTTGCGATTCAAGTCGTCGAAGGCGGCATGGCCGCTGTTGCCATCGAGCCCCTCGGCTTCGGCTGCCGCCGCGATGAAAAA
>VFZQ01001162.1 GCA_016871135.1 Acidobacteriota bacterium
TCCCGCCGCGGGAGGCCGTGAGGTCAAAATTCACGCCAGTGACGTATCGGTCTCGGCTATCTGCTGGTCGCCGGACGGCGAGTGGATCTGGTTCAGCGAGAAAGGCAAACTGCAAAAAATTCCCAGCCAGGGTGGCGCCGCGCAAGTTGTGGACGAGGGAGGGCTCGTCGCTTGCTCACCCGACGGATCCATCCTGCATTCCTCACCGGATCGCGCCTGGCGCCTACTGTCGCCCGATGGCAAATCCTCGCGGATCGAACTGGGGTCTCGTATCTACGGCAACGTCCAGTTCGGCGACGGCGGCCGCACTCTCTACGCGTTGGCTTCGAACCCCAGAACCATCGCCGTCCTCGACGCGCGCACCGGCGCAGAACGCGCCGAAATCAACGTCGAACTCGACCCCGCCGACAACATTGTCGGCATCGCCCTCCACCCCGACGGCAAGCGCCTCCTCCTCACCACCGGCAACCTGCGCTACAACATCTCCATCCTCGAAGGCTTCGCGCAACCCGAAACCGGCTGGCGAAGCTGGTTCCGGCACTGGCGCATCCCCGAGGCCCCGCCGCCGGAAACAACGACCGAAACGCCGTAGCCACATTGGTGATACATTGGAGATACGAACCCAATGCTCAAGAAACTGACCAAACACGGCAACAGCCTCGCCCTGGTTATCGATCGCCCGATTCTTGATCTGCTGCGAATCGACGTCGAAACAACGCTTGAGATCTCAACCGATGGCAAGCACCTCATCGTCGGCGCAGCCGAGCCCTCGCCCCGCCGCAAGAAGTTCGAAGCGGCCCAAGACGAGGCCCACCAGCGGTTCGGCAAGGCGTTTCGGAAACTGGCGGAGTAGCCGCGTTGGACCCCGTCTTCCTGACGTTAGACGACGTGATCGAGATGCACGCCGAGCAGATTGAGCGCTACGGTGGGGCACACGGTCTTCGTGACCGCGCGGGGCTGGAGTCGGCCATTGCGACTCCGCAGGCGACGTTTGGTGGCGAATGGTTGCACGGCTCTGTGCCGGCGATGGCGGCAGCATACTTGTTCCACTTGTGCCAGAACCACGCTTTCCTCGACGGCAACAAACGCATCGGCGCGAATGCTGCCATCACATTCTTGCTCATCAACGGCTGGGATCTGACGCTCGACGAAGATGAACTCGTGAGCCTCGTACTCGGTGTAGCGGCTGGCGTAATCGACAAGAAGCGGTTGACGTCGGTGTTCCTCGATCGCTGTGTCGCACGGGTCGAGTGAAATGAAACCCGCCCTAGTCCTCGGCGGCGGCGGCCTCTGGGGCGCCTTCGAAGCCGGCGCCTACACCGTCATCGAAAACCGCTTCGAATTCGCCACGCTAGCCTAACGTAAGAGGCCCCCCGGCTGTGCCGGGGTGGCAGTAGCAGTTTGACATTTCCGGGAGT
>VFZQ01001163.1 GCA_016871135.1 Acidobacteriota bacterium
GCCTACTACACTCGCGCCGCCGGCGTCGAGATGCGCTCGATCGAACAACGCTGGTCGAAGTCCGATCTGATCGACGTGTCCTTCGTCCGTACATCGGCCGACAACGGCCGCACCTGGTCGGCGCCGGTCACCGAACCGACGGGCGAGAAACGCGCCACGGGCACGTGGCGCAAACATCAACGAGCTGGGTTCGTCGACCCGCGCTCCAAGCGCCTCATCGAGTTCTGGATGGAAGCCGTGTTGCCAAGTGACGACCCGCTCGAAGGCCTGCGCAACTACTCGATCTATTACAAAATCAACGGCGGGCCAACCACGCAATTGATCGTCCGGGGCGGCGATTCCCTCCACCCGCTGCCAGGCCTTGAACTCGGCCGCAACGGTGTGATGCTGGGTGACAACGGTTCCGTGCCTGTCACCGCGCCGAACGGCGACATTCTCGTCCCAGTTGAAATGTTTCCGGCAAAGGACGGCAAGCTCTTCAATCCAGGCGGCGGCTACACTTGGTCCGATGCGGCAGTGGCTCATGGCCGTTGGAACGGCTCGCGTTTGGAGTGGACACTTTCCAACATCGTCCAAGGTGATCCCGCCCGCACCACACGCGGCATGGTCGAACCGACCATCGCGTTTCTTGACAGCCGCCGCGTGCTGATGATCATGCGCGGGTCGAACGACAAAAATCCGAAGGCACCCGGCGTCAAGTGGACGAGCCTGTCCACCGACGGCGGCAAAACCTTCCCCGAGCCGAAGCCGTGGACTTACATCGACGGATCGCCGTTCTTTTCGCCCAGCGCGTGTTCTCGCCTGATAACCCACTCCAACGGACGTTTGTACTGGCTCGGCAACATCACGCCGGAGAACCCACGCGGCAATCGCCCGCGTTTTCCGTTCGTCTTCGGTGAGATCGACAAAACCACCGGACTCCTCCGCCGCGCCACCGTGCGCGAGATCGATACGCGCCGCGCCGGTGAGGATGAAATCCTTTCTCTGTCAAACTTCTACGCACACGAAGACCGCGAGTCGAAAGAGATCGTCCTGTACATGACACGCCTGTTTGCGCACGCCGACGGCTGGCTCGGCGACGCCATGCGATATCGGATTCGAGTTTGATACCTCCACCGTTTCGGGTCCTCGGCCTCGCCGATCTTATTAGCATTTTCTCATCGAACGATGAGCCTGAAGGACGGTAGCTAACTGGGCTCCTTTCTGTTTTGAATTCGAGTTTGGGATCGGGTGTTCTGGCCGAGGGGCGGCTGTCAAGGCTGCGCGAAGCGCACCCGAAGGGCAGCCTTGACTTTACGTCGCACGAAGCTTCGCAAGGGGGAACATGGCGATCGTGTGGTGCTAGGCTCGACCAAAAACGACGGGAGTCAACGGACGATTGAACTGTCTGACATCACTATGGCGGCACTGGGGACTCA
>VFZQ01001164.1 GCA_016871135.1 Acidobacteriota bacterium
CCCCTGTGGAGAAGCAAGTGATGTCGGGGGCGTCCGATCCGATGGCCATCCCGCTTGAAAACCTGGAGCGTCAGTTCGTCGACTTCGGCAACGCGTGCAAGAGCGGTTCGAGTCCGCTGGTATCGGGCGAAGAAGGATTGCGCGCGCTCGAAGTTGTCACCGCCGTTTACCGTTCGTGCCGCGAAGAACGCCGCGTGCAGATCGGATAGCTCGTGCTTTATCAAGTAAAAGTTCCTGCGTCGAGCGCGAATCTCGGCCCGGGATTTGATGCACTCGGTCTTGCGGTGAATCTGCACCTAACGTGCCGGTTCCGCGCCGCTGATCGATTGGAAATTCACGCTAAGGGCCGCGATTCCGAACTCATCGCGCCCGGCGAGAACAACTTCATTTGGCAGACTGCTCTGAATGTCGCCGCCGAAACCGGACGGACGTTGCCGCCGGTGTATCTTGAGATCGACAACGATATCCCGATCGGCAAGGGACTCGGCTCTTCGGCGGCCGCGCTCACCGCGGGCGTGGTTATCGCCGACCGCCTGCTCGATCTCAACTGGTCGCCACATCGGATACTGCACGAGGCCGCTCGCATCGAAGGACACCCCGATAACGTCGCTGCGTGCGTTCTCGGATCAATCGTCGCCAGCGCGATCGACTCCCACGGCATCGCACGCGCAGTGCGCCTGCCGCTTCCCGAACAGTTCGGCGTCGCCATCATCGTGCCTGATTTTGTCCTGCTGACGCATGAAGCCCGAAGCGTGTTGCCGGCGCAGTATTCAAAGGCCGACGCGATTTTCAACGTGCAGCGCGCGGCACTGTTGATTGCCGCGCTCGCCACCGGTACGGTCACCGCATTCCCAACGGCGCTCGAAGACCGCATGCACCAACCGCATCGCGCGCGGCTGGTTCCCGGTCTCGACGAAATTCTGAAACTGCGCGCACCAGGTCTTCTCGGCTGCGCGTTGAGTGGCGCGGGACCATCGGTGCTGGCTTTCTACGAGCGCGGCTCGGAGAACGTCTGCGATCTGGTCTCGCAGATTTTCAAGATGCGCGGCCACAACAGCCAAGCAATTCTCAACGGCGTCGCCACCGAAGGCTTCTCCGTCACTACATGGGAGGTGTAGTCCAACATGGAAACTTCTCGCCAACTCCTGGCCTCATCGGGCCTGCCGCAGGCCGATCCCGAGGTCTGCCCCACTTCCCCGCTCCGTTTTCCAGACGGCGGCCAATATCGAATCGAGATTCCGTCGACCGAGGGCCCGCGCGTTCTTACCGCCGTTCTCGATGAGGCCGAGAAGCGGCAAGTGCCGGTGCACCGCATCAGTCAAGGTTCGGGTATCATGCTGCTGACTGAACCCGAGATCCGTGAGATGTCGGCCATCGGCGCGAAGCATTCGATCGAAGTGAATCTGTTCCTCGG
>VFZQ01001165.1 GCA_016871135.1 Acidobacteriota bacterium
CGTGCGGCTGGAAGCGGCGCGGCGGAATTGCTCGAGGAGCAGGCCTTGCTCGACACCAAGAACCGACGCCAATTCGGTGGCGAGCGACGCGCGCTCGACGCGATCGCGTACTTCGCGGACGCGCGGCAGCAGAAACTCCAAGGCCTGTACTTTCCCTTCGCTCGACTTGATATCGAAGCGATCGCGCGCGCGGCCAGCGAGCCAGTGGAAATAGGGTTGCGCGTTGTCGAGCCGCTCTCGATAGGCGGCGGCGCCGTTTTTCTTGACGTATTCGTCTGGGTCGAGTCCTTGATCGAGTGTCGCGACGCGCACGCGGAACCCTTCGTCGAGCAACAACTGAATTGACCGCTCGGTTGCGTTGGCGCCGGCGGCGTCTGGGTCGAAGTTGACGACGGCGATGGGAGCGTATCGTTTTAGAACGCGCACCTGCGGCGCGGTGAGCGCGGTTCCGCACGGCGCGACGGCCTCGGCGACGCCGGCCGACCAGGCGCCGATCACATCCATGTATCCTTCGACCAGAACGACTCGCCCGTGTTTGCGGCCGCTGTCCTTAGCTCTGTGGAGGCTATAGAGAACGTTGCTTTTCACATAAATCGGGGACCCGGGCGAGTTGAGGTACTTCGGCTCGTCGCCTTCATACATGGCCCGGCCGCCGAAGGCGATCACTTTGCCGCTTTCGTTGGCGATGGGGAACATCAAGCGGCCGCGAAAGGCGTCGTAGAAGCTGCCGTCGTCGCGTTTCTTGCAGAGTCCGGAAGCCTCCATGGCGGGCTCCCCGAAGCGGCGCATGAGTTTGGTGAGCGGATTGCCGCTTCGTTCCGCGAAGCCGAGGCGAAACTCCAGCGCCAGTTTTTCGTTGACGCCGCGGCGTTCGAGATAGCCACGCGCGTCGGCGCCGTTGGGTCCGCGCAGAGTCTCTTCAAAATAACGGGCCGCACTCTCGTGCATCTCGAGCACAACGGTGCGGAGCGCGTGATCGGCGTCTTCGTGCCCGGTACGTTTGGGCATTGGGATGCCATAGCGTTCCGAGAGCGAAGTGATCGCCTCTAGGAACGTGACGCTCTCATACTCCATGACGAACTTGATGACGTCGCCGCTGGCGCCGCAGCCGAAGCACTTGTAGAACTGTTTTTCCTGGTGAACGTGAAAAGACCCGGACTTCTCTTGGTGGAATGGACAGAGTCCCGCCCACGAGTATGCCCCTCGACGTTTGAGAGGTACCCGTTCACCGACAACGGCGACGATGTCGATCGACGATTTCAGTTGTTGGGCGAAATCCACTGGCAGCATCCATTATCACCTTGGGGCGGATCGATTTAACTCATTTCGGATTGCCTCGCGCCGATAAGGGGATACAGAAATGCTGTCGACCGATCCATTCACGAAGTCGCGAGAGTACTTGCTAGTTTTCGT
>VFZQ01001166.1 GCA_016871135.1 Acidobacteriota bacterium
CAATCAAACGGCCGTAGTTGACGCCGCTTGGGCAGGCGCTTTCGCATCCGCGGCAGGCGAGACACAGGTCCATGTGCTCGATGTAGTCTTCCGAAATTTCGGCTTTTCCTTCGGCGACCTGCACCATCTGATAGATGCGGCCCCGGGGGGAATCCATTTCAACGCCGAGTTCGCGGTAGGTGGGGCAGGAGTTCAGGCAGAGTCCGCAATGCACACACTTGTCGAGATCTTTTTGGCGGGGCGCTTCGATGTTGGTCAGATTAGATGCGGCCATAGAGGCGTCCTTTGTTCAACAGACCATTGGGGTCGAGCATGTTCTTCACGCGCTGCATGACGGGGAAATCGGAACCGGGCGCGGGCCACATGGCGGCGGCGTCGCGATTGGCCGGGCCGGCTTCCATCAACATCGTGGCGCCGGCGATCGGCGTGAGCGAGGCGGGCGCGGTTTCGTAGTAGCGATACGTTACGCCGTTGGCGGCGCGCGCGAGTATCGGTCCGTTGTGGCCATCGAAGGCGGCGAGTTGATCCTTGAACGCGGAGGCGTAGCGGACGATGGCGCCGTTGGGATTGGCGGCGAGAAACGTCTCGGCGCAGGTCTCGATGCCGCGCCAGAATGTGCGTTCGGCGGGGCCGTTGAGAACTTCGGCGCCGCTGAGTTCACGGCTGTAGCGATCGACAAGCGCTTCGCTGCCGCCGACGCCGATGGCCAGAGTCCAGCCGCCGTCTTTATTGATCAGGTCCACGGCGGCGGGTTGCAGTACACTTTGCAGAATTTTGGTGCGTTCGGCGAGGGCGGCGGCGGCCGAATCAAAACGCTTCAAAAATGTTCTGGTGTGTTTTTCGAGCGGGATGAGTTTGAAGTTTACGGTGGCGATGGCGCCGAGCGTGCCCCAGCTTCCGATCATCAGTTTGCCCATGTCGAGCCCGGCGACGTTTTTGACGACCATGCCACCGGATTGGATGAGCTTGCCTTCGACGGTTGCGAATTGCATGCCGATGACGAGATCACGCGCGGTTCCGTACAAGCGGCGGCGGGGGCCGGAGTGATTGGCGGCGATGACGCCGCCGACGGTGGCGGTATCGGAGTAAGGCGGATCGAGCGGCACCATCTGCCGGTTGTCGGCGAGGAGCTTCGTGAACGCGGCGAAAGGCATGCCTGCTTCAACCGAGATCGTGAGATCGTTGGGCTCGTACTGCAGCACGCGGTCCATTTTGGTCGTGCTGATGCATGCTTCTGCGTCGGCTGGAGGCCCGGCCCAGCGCGTCTTGGTGACGTTGCCGGAGATGGCAATCGTCCGTTTCTTCGCGGCTGCTGCGCCGACGGCTTCCGCCAACTCGGCCGCGTTCGCGGGTTGAATCAAATCCATCATTCGAATTAGCCAGTATAAACTCGAACGATGCTTCGAATCA
>VFZQ01001167.1 GCA_016871135.1 Acidobacteriota bacterium
GAACGCGTATCGCACGTAGATCGTATTCTTCTCGTCGAGAATGTGATCGAACTTTGTGACGATGTCGTGCTGGCGTTCTTGCTGCGCCGGGCTGAAAATGTAGCCGGCGGTGTTGAGGCCATCACCGAAGTCGAACCGGTTGGGCAGCGGGGTCTGGGCGATCAGGGCGGCTATCGAACGGTCCTGGCCGAGGCGCGCGGGATCGCTCGTGAAGAGGTTATAGGTGCGCATCCCGGCGGGATTGGTTGGATTGCCCGACTGATCGACGCTGGCGTTGGCGACGCCCGCGGGGAAGTTGCGTGTGGGCATGTAGCGGTAGACTCCTCGCCGCATCGATTCGGTATAAACGGTTCGGGTGACGATGGCCGTGTTTAGTGCGCGCAAGCCCTGGCCGCTGGCGAAATAGAACGTCTTGTTTTTGATGATCGCGCCGCCGAGCGTTCCGCCGAAGATGTGTTGCACGAACTGCGGTTTCACAACGCGGTTGAGGTTGTTTTCCCACTCGCTGGCGTTAAATCGCGGCGTGCGGTAGAGCCAGAAGGCTGAGCCATGGAGTTCGTTGGTACCGCTCTTGGTCACCATGGCCACCTGCGCACCGGAGTTGCGCCCGCTGTCGGCGGTGAAGTTGCCGGTCAACACGCGGAACTCGGCGAGCATGTCGGGATTGGTCCGGATCGGTGTGAAGTTCGAACCGCCGGCGGAGGTCTCGTTGATATCGATGCCGTCGAGCGTGAAGTTGAACGAGCGGTCGCGCGCACCATGTATGTGGACGCCGCCACCGGTGTTGGCGCCGTTGTTTACGCCGGGTTGGATCAGCAGCAAGTCGAGCGGGTTGCGGCCGCGCGTGCCGACGATTGGCAGATCTTTAATTGTGCGTTCTTCGAGCACCTGGCCGTGATTGCCGGACGTCGATGTCTGCACCAGTTCCGCGGCGCCAGAAACTTCGATTGTTTCCGTCACCGTGCCCAGTTGCAGCGTGACGTTGACGGTGGTCGGCTGGCCGATGGTGACGCGATTTCCCTTGGCCGAAAATTTCTTGAAGCCATTCGCTTCAATCGAGACCGTATAGGTTCCCGATTGGACCGCTTCGAAGCCATAGGCACCGTTTTCCGCCGTGTTGGCGAGGAACGTCACGTTGGTGCCTTCATTCGTTAAGCGCACCTGCGCGCCGGAGACGGATGCGCCCGTAGTGTCGGTGACGACACCCACTAACCTTGAAGTGGTTCCCTGGGAAAACGCGGCCAATGAGGCGACAAATGTGATTTCAACAACCCGAGTAAGCATAATTAAAGTCTAGCCAAAAACATTTGAAATTTTGAAACCACCGGTCGTCTGTCGGATGATCTTGTTGTCAAGACGAGAACAGGAGACTCGCGACCGATGGAAACGTTCACAAAGCTGTTTGGAAG
>VFZQ01001168.1 GCA_016871135.1 Acidobacteriota bacterium
GATCGCCGGCGGAATGTCTGGATACATGCGCCGCAACTAGGGCATGAGCTTGGCGATTTCCGGCGCTGCATCGCCCAGCGCATAACGGAACGCTTCTTTCGGTGCGACTCGGGCGCTATACTCCAGCATTTCGATGAAAGGGACATATGGCGGCGCGCCTTCCATTTCGTAGCAGTGCCCGATGTTGGTGTAGGCGCCGCGGCGACGCGCTTCTTCCAGAATGGCCGTGACGAGGTGTGTCTTGCCGATTCCCGGCTCGCCGCCGATCATGACCATTGACCCGCGTCCGGCCATCGCTTCTTCCATCCGCTGCAAGAGTTCCTTGCGTTCGGCTTCCTGGCCGATTAGCGGGATGCGGTCTTCAGACTGTGTTGCCGGCTCCGGCGCGAGGCTGCCCGCCGCCACGCGAACCAGATCCGCGCGCACCTCCGACATGGTGGGATAGCGTTCGTCCGGCGTTTTGGCCAGCAGCCGCCGGATCAGCAGCATCAATCCTTGCGGCAGTTCGCCGCGAAGATCCGGTGGGTCGCGGAGGATCGCGGCCATCGTGTCGGTAACCGACGAACGCCGGAACGGGTGCGGGCTTCCGAGCAGTTCGCACAACAGGACGCCGAACGAAAACATGTCGGAACGCTGGTCGAGCGATTCGCCGCGAACTTGCTCGGGCGACATGTAGTCGGGCGTGCCGATGGCGACGTTGGCTTCGGTGAGGGCGGGGCCACCGCTGGTGAGAGTGGCGTCGTTGGGGGCGGGGCGGGCGGCCGGTTCTTCGAACCGCTTGGCGAGGCCGAAGTCCATCACTTTGACGTGGCCTTGCGCGACCATGACGTTGGCCGGTTTCAGATCGCGATGCACAAAGCGGCTGCCGTGCGCGACTTCCAGGGCTTCGGCGACTTCGGTGGCGATGTGCAGGGCTTCGGGCAGCGGCAGCGGTCCGGATCGAAGCTGTTGATAAACCGTTTGGCCGGAGACGAACTCCATCACCAGGAACAGTTCACCGGCTTGCTCGCCGATTTCGTAGACTTTGCAGATGAACGGGTGATCGAGCGCGGCGGCGGCCGCGGCTTCGCGGCGAAGGCGTTCGCGCGCGGTGGCGTTCGACGCCAAGTTTGCTGGCAGCAGTTTGATCGCGACTTGGCGGCCGAGCTTGGTGTCCTTGGCGCTGTAGACTTCGCCCATTCCACCGGCGCCGATCTTGGCGATGATTATGTAGGGGCCGAGTTGGTCGCCCGGGGCGTGTGGCATAGGAAAGATTCAGCATACTTCACCAATCGCGTTTCGCCCAACAGTGGCGCGCGGAATGGCTCAGAAGTACAACCGCAAGCTGAATTGAATATCACGGGGCACGCCGACGGTGGCCGCGATTCGGCCCGCGTTGGGATTGCCGATTGAGGCGTTGGGGAGAT
>VFZQ01001169.1 GCA_016871135.1 Acidobacteriota bacterium
CGGTCTCATCCTCGTCCCTCTCAACGGTGACGATGAGCCGAAAGCACTCCGCTACGCAAACACCTCAATCTGTCCTATGAGCCCTGACGGGGAACAGTCAAAGCCGTAGGCCGCACCGGCGTTGACGCGGACGTTGGGACGGAATCGGTAGTCGACGTTGACGCCCAGCACCGTCGACCAGTAGCCGCTGTAGCCGCCGAAATTCGTCTCCTCGATCGTGCGTCTGACATAAGGCTTGATAAAGAGCGGCTGGTACGGATTCCACGTGCCCGACAGTCCGAACATCGCGCCACGGATACTGCCTAGACGCGCATCGCGATAGTCCTGCGCGCGGAAGCCGCCGAACCCTTCGAGCTGGGTGATGCCGCCGAGATCGACGGTCGCGCCGACCACGACTTCCCAGCCGGCCGAACTGCGCTCAAAGCCGAGGTTGTCGAACCGTGATTCGTAGCGACGCTGGTTCAGGGCTCCCTGGACCCAGACCTCGGTGCCATTGAGGAGTTCGTAACCGAGCCGCAAGCTTTCGGTGAACTCGTTGCGGTTCCGGTTCTCGTTGTTGATAACCCCCGAACGGTTGAGTGTCTTGTTGTTGATGTACGCGAGATTCTGCCAACGGCCGTCGAGCCGGACGAAGAACCGATTGAATTTCTGGTAGTAGCCGAGATTTACCATCGTATCGAAGAAGCGGTTCGGCTCCAGCCCGACGAGGTCGTTGGGTGTGCCGCGTTCCTCGTGTCGCCGGCTGAAGGACGCGCCGCCATAGACATTCCAGTTGCGCTGGATGTCCAGGCGACCGTTAGCGCCGAGAGAGAAGTCCTGGAAGTTCTCGGCGCCGGCGCCGTGATAGAACCCGAACGAGCCCGCCGCGAACAGGTTCAGCATGTGGTTGTTCCAGTTCGAGCGCAAGTCGACGCGGGGATTGACCACCGTGATGAACTTGCCGGTCCGGTTGTTGGTCGTGGCGAAGACGTTGTCGTTGTACATCTCGACCAGTTCGAGGGTCGGATACAAAAGAAAGCCGCCAAGCCGAACGCCAGGGGGATAGTAGTTCTCGCCAGGGCCAGGCTGGACGGTGCCCGGCCGGCTGGGCGTGGGCTGCTGCGCCGACGCCTGCGACACGCAAACCGTCGCCAATACGACCGCCAAACAACGGACCACGACGGCCCACACCGCGTGGAGCGAGCTGCGACTCATGGCGAATAACCCGCTCATCCGGTGTCTCCCTTTTCTGCATGGGCTGATCCTCCTGCATGTGGAGCATCTGTCGTGCAGTTCTTGCTTCGCCGCACAAGCGTCGGCGAAGCCGGTTGCGATTCGCCGCTCGGCCTGATCGCAAACAAAAGGTACCCAATTCGACTGGCGCAATTTCGTCGAATGGCGAGATTTCCGCGCGATTTCTCCGAAA
>VFZQ01001170.1 GCA_016871135.1 Acidobacteriota bacterium
CGACACCGACTGGAACAACTTCCAACCGCGCGCCGGCGCGGCCTACACGCTCAACGACAAGACCGTCCTTCGCGGCGGCTGGGGCATCTTCTATCTGAACCCGGTCATCCCTGGTAACCTCAACGGTTTCAGCCAGTCGACGCCCTTCGTCGCCACCACCGATGCCGGCCGCACTCCCGCCAACACGCTGACGAATCCCTTTCCTACCGGCATTCAGCGCCCGCCAGGAAGCTCGCTCGGCATGCAGACTTTCCTTGGCCAAGGACCCACCTTCGCCGCGCCCGACTCCCGCACGCCGTACGTGCATCAGTTCTCGTTCTCGATTCAGCGACAACTGCCATTCCGCATTCTGCTTGACGCCGCCTATGTCGGATCGCGCTCGATGGAGCAGAACACCAACCGCGGCTTCAACGAGCTCTCGCTCGAAACTCTCAATCGCGGCAATCCATCGATCGGCGGCAGCCCCAACTTCTTGAATGAGGCCGTGCCCAATCCCTTCGCCGGCCTGATTCCCGGCACCGGCCTGAACAACGCCACGATTCCTCGTTCGCAACTCCTGCGCCCCTTCCCGCAGTTCACGGGCTTTAGCGTTGAATCGTTGAACACCGGGCGCATCTGGTACAACTCGCTGCAACTCACCGTAACCAAGCGCTACTCGAACGGCTTCTTCTTCACCACGACCTACACGATGTCGAAGAACATCGAGTCCATCGACTATCTGAACGCCCAAGACCCCGCGCCCGCGCGAACGCTGACCGATTGGGATCGCACTCACCGCTGGGTGATCGCGCCGAGCGTTGACCTCCCCTTCGGCAAGGGCCGCCGCTATCTGTCGAATTCGCCCGGTTGGGTCGAACGCATGGTCGGCGGCTGGCAGGGCATTTTCTCGACCGTGCTGCAATCGGGCGATCCGATGACGATTCCGGGCAACGTCTACCTGCTCCGCGATCCGCGCATTCCCAACCCCACATGGGACCGCCTCTTCAACACCGGCGTCATTGACGTCAACGGAACGATCCGCAACGTCGCGCAAGGCGAGCAGCCCGCGTTCGCCGTGCGCCCCCCGTTCTCCCTGCGCACCACGCCCATCCGCTACGGCAATATTCGCAATCAGTGGGGCAACACGATCGACGCGTCGTTGATCAAGAACACCCGCATCCGCGAAGGCTGGAACATGCAGTTCCGCGTCGACGCCTTCAATGCGTTCAACACCGCCGTGTTCAGCGCCGATCCGAATCTCGATCCGACGTCGCCGAACTTCGGCCGCATCTTCCGCGACAACGGCCAGAGCAACTTTCCGCGCAACGTCCAACTTGGGTTGCGGTTTGTTTTCTAGCCCGCATATCTCACAGGCACGCTGAAAGCGCGGGTACCGGGGGTACCGGCCGGGGTATTTTTGAGGGTC
>VFZQ01001171.1 GCA_016871135.1 Acidobacteriota bacterium
TTCTTGGCGGAACGTCTTCTAACCCTACCAGGACCTTGCCTCTCTTCTTTCAGAGCCTAATTTGGACAGGCGTGGTTTTATAACCTGATCCCCAGTTTGACGGCGCTCGAAAACGTCGCGGCCGTGACGGAGATCGCCGACAAACCCATGCGGCCGGAAGAAGCGCTCGAACTGGTCGGACTGGGTGATCGCATGCACCATTTCCCTTCCCAGCTCTCCGGCGGCCAGCAGCAGCGCGTCACGATTGCGCGAGCGATCGCCAAAAAGCCGTCGGTGTTGCTGTGCGATGAGCCGACCGGCGCGCTCGATTCCGAAACGGGCATCGTCGTGCTCGAAGCAATCGACCGTGTCAATCGCGAGCTCGGAGCCGCGACCGCTGTGATTACGCACAACGCCGATATCGCGGGCATGGCCGACCGCGTGGTGCACATGAGCAACGGGCACGTCTCGGCGGTCGACATCAATAAGACGCGGCGCAATCCGCGGGACCTGCACTGGTAGCCGATGCGCGCGCTCGACATCAAACTGTTCCGCGATCTGTGGCGCATGCGCGGACAGGTCATCGCGATCGCGCTCGTGCTGGCTGCGGGAATTGCGACGTATGTGATGGCCGCGAGCACCCTCGACTCGCTGCAACGAACACAAACGATGCTCTACGCGGAGTACCGGTTTCCCGAGTTGTTCTCCGGCTTGAAGCGCGCGCCGGCAAGCGTGCTGGCAAGGGTTGCGGCGATTCCGGGCGTGGTCGAGGTCGAGTCGCGCGTGATCGCCCAAGCCAGCATGTATCTGGACGGCTTCGACCAACCGGTGTCGGGCCAGATCGTCTCGTTGCCGAAACTCGCGCCGCAATTTAATCAACTGCGCGTTCGCGCGGGCCGCCTGCCGGAAGCCGGGCGCGACAACGAAGCGGCCGTCAGCGATGGCTTCGCCGGTGCGCACAAACTGCAACCCGGCTTCGCAATGGAAGCGACAATCAACGGCCGCAAACGAAAGCTCACGGTGACCGGGATCGTTTCGACGCCGGAGTTTATTTATCAGCTTGCACCGGGATCCATCGTTCCCGACTTCAAATCGTATTGCGTGCTGTGGATGAATCGCGATGCGTTGGAAGGCGCCTACAACATGACGGGCGCGTTCAACGAAGTCGTCGCCAGCCTCGACCGCGACGCGCGTGTGGAAGACGCCGTGCAGCAACTCGACGCGATCTTGAAGCCGTATGGCGGGCTCGGCGCCTACGGCCGCAAGGACCAGGTTTCCCATCGCTATCTGAGCGAAGAGTTCAAACAGTTGACGATGATGTCGACGATGTTTCCGGCGATCTTTCTCTCTGTGGCGGCGTTTCTGCTCAACGTCGTAATTGGCCGGTTGCTTGCCACGCAGCGCGGGCAAATCGCGATTTTGA
>VFZQ01001172.1 GCA_016871135.1 Acidobacteriota bacterium
GAAGGCGAGCGCCTTTAAGACTTGACCGAGAATCGCGCTCGCTTTGTCCGCGTTCATCATCGACCGCAACGGCGCGCCATCGACCAGTTCCATCACAATTACAGGACCGGATTCGCTAGCGATCACCTCGTGCACAACGACGATGTGCGGATGGTTCAGCACGGACGCCAACCGCGCTTCGCGCAGCAAGCGATGTCCCGCATTGTGATCGCCCATTCTCTCCGGCGCGATGAACTTCAAGGCCACCGGACGCCCGAGTTCGGTGTCCCGCCCCGACCAGACTTCACCGTAGCTGCCACTGCCGATCCGCGTTTCTGTCACGTAACGCCCGACGCGCTCGCCGGACTTCCGCTCATGGTGAGAGAATTCGTCTTCCTCTTCCTCTTGATCGAACATCGCCGCGACGCGATCGATAACCGATTGGTCGACGGTGCGGCTGGCGACGAAGCCCGCTCGATCGGAATCCGGCACGGCCCGCGCGGCTTGGAAAATCTCCCACGCCTGCCGCCATTGCTGGCTGGTCATGATTGCGCCGCCTCTGGCCAATGATCGAGCGACTCGCGCAGCCACTCGCGGGCAAAGCTCCAGTGACTGGCAACCGAGCGCACTGAGCAGCCAAGCCGGGTCGCCATCTCCTCCCGGGTCAATCCCTCGAACACTTTCATTTCGACAACGGTCCGCAATACGGGGTCGATCGCCGCCAGCTGTTCCAGCAATTCTTCGATGTCGGCGAGGCCTTGCTCGCCTCCGGTGCGTTGGTCGATGACCTCGACGAGCGAAACCGACGTCATCCGCTTGGCGAGCGGCCGCGCGTGATGAATTAACATGCGGCGCATTAGGAATGATGACAGGCGCAGAAAGGCCGCCCGTTCCTCTTCGTCGCTCGCGGCGCCTTGCGGCAGAGACTTGATGCGGCGCAATTCGAGATAGAGTTCATTGACCAAAACGGTCGGCTGCCAGGTGTGATTGACGCGCTCGCCCCGCATCTGCGCCGCGGCGATGCGCCGGAGTTCCGGATGAAACAGTTCGACCAGACGTGCGGCCGCGCTTTCGCTGCCTGCCCGTAACTGCCCCATTAGTTCCCCTACTGCCGCCTCGGAAATCACTCTAAAAAGTTTTGCACACTTTGCATTCGCGGTCTCCCTTGTGGGAATGAAGAGGTCGTTACCCACATGAAACTCACTCTGACCCTACTTGCCGCGGGGTTCGCGGCCACTCTCGCGGCAAACTCGTTCGACGAGTTAACGGTGCTGGGCCGCAACGCCTTCGCGCGCGGGGACTATCGAACCGCCCGCGAACACTTTCAATTGGCCGAGCGGGCGGCGGCGAGCGAGCCCGCCGAACGCGCGGCGATCGCGGCGGCCAATCTGGTCACGGTCGACTACACGCAAGGGCGCG
>VFZQ01001173.1 GCA_016871135.1 Acidobacteriota bacterium
CAATGTCACGTTGATCGCCGCGGTCTTGTTCGTTTCGATGCGAACGTTGTTGATACCGAAGGCCGTAAATCCCGTCATCATCGCGGTCAACTTATAGTTGCCCGCCAAGACGTTATTGAATCGATACGCGCCGATCTCGCTGGAAGTCGTCGACGATTTGACGCCCGTAGCGATGTTCTCGATCGTTATCGTCGCTTTTCCGACCGCTGCTCCGCTGGCGTCCGATACGATTCCGATTAGGTTCCCGTCCATGGCTTGGCCGAATCCGGGTAAGGACGCGGTGGCCAGAAATGCAAGTGTAGTGAGTGTTTTTGAATAAGTCACGGTTGATCCCCCTGAAGGCAGGTTTCGTCCCTAGTGCACCTACGAAGTGCGCTGTGGGCGATTTCAACCAAAGTATAGGGACCAACCGCACCAACCACGGAGTGGGTTGGGGCGAACTGCTGCTGGGCTGTGGCGAGTAGCTACTTCCCGATGTGTTTACCTAATCCGTGGGGTAGAACGTTACTTAGAAACGCTCGGTGCGACTCAGGTTCCGCGCTGTACCCGAAACACGCCGTCGTTCCGCCATCGACCGCCAGCACTTGCCCCGTTACATAACTTGATGCGTCCGATGCGAGGAATACAATCGGTCCATCCAACTCTTTCAACTCCCCGGTCCTCTGCAGCGCCGCGCTGCCCATCGCGAACTTCCGATAGTCCGGATTCTTCAACACCGGTTCCGACATCTCCGACGGAAACCACCCCGGCGCGATCGCATTCACCCGTACGCCTCGATCTCCCCAACTTGCGGCGAGATTCCGCGTGATCTGAATCACCGCGCCCTTCGACGCCTGATACCCCGTAGGTCCATCCGGCCATCCGTTAATGCCCGCAATCGAGGCGATGTTGACGATCGATCCCCCCTTGCCGTCGGCCAGCATCCGCGCGCCGATCTCCCGGCAGCAATACCACAGTCCCGTGACGTTCACCTGAATCGTCTGCGCGAACGCATCGTAAGGAATCTTCTCCGGTGTCGGCCCGCCGTCGGCTGCGATCCCCGCGGCGTTTAGTAATATGTCGACGCGTCCCATCTGATCCCACGCCTCGGCCATCGCCGTACGCACCGACTCTTCACTAGCGACATCGCACCCGATCGCCAGCGCGCCGTTCCCAATCCGCGAGGCGAGATCGGTAAGCCGTTCCTTCCGCCGCGCCAGCAGCGCCACCCGCGCTCCCGCGCGCGCCAGCACCTCCGCCATATGCGCGCCGATGCCCGACGACGCACCCGTAATCACCGCGTTTCGCCCGCTTAAGTCGATAGTGAACATCTGTCCAGTCTACTGCGAAACGTTGCCGTGCAGCCTCCGGATTCGAATCCGAGTTTCGTCGATGATAATTAGTGCGCAGGGCCATTCC
>VFZQ01001174.1 GCA_016871135.1 Acidobacteriota bacterium
CACGTTCATACCTCTCAGAATACCTGATCGGGGAAGTGTTACGTGCCGGGCTGGGATTTCTCGCGTTTGATCCACCCGTAGGCGTTGACCGAGTTGCGCCAGAAGTACTTCTCGGCGACGTCTTTGCCTTTGCCCTCGAAGTACTCGCGGACGACGCCAAGCACCTGCGCGTAATTGCCGAGCGGGTCGCTGTTGGGCCAGTCGCTGCCATAGATCAGCTTGTCGGGACCGAAGGCGGCATACAACGCGTCGAGTTTGTTCTTGTACGGCGCGAGGGTGTATGGGATCGAGCCGTTTATCTTCGACAACACGGCCGAGACCTTGACGTAAACATTCGGCCGCGCGGCGAGACGTTTGATGGCGGCTGCGTAGCGGGCCTTGCTCGGGGCGTCGCCTGGCACGACGATCTTCGGAAGATGATCCACGACGATCTTCAATAGCGGCGCGCGATCGGTGATGTCGGCGAGGTCTTCGAGCAGATCGATCGTCGGGTTGGCGGAGTCGAGCGTGAGGCCGCGATTGCCCATCGTCTTCAGGTCTTCGACGAACGCCGGCACGCGCAGTTGCTCACGGATATTTCGGTCCCAGAGATAGCCGTAGCGAATGCCGCGGAAGAGCGGATTGGAGGCGAAGCGGTCGAGTTGCTTGCCGAAGTCCGGCTTGCCGGGCTCAAGATTGCCGATCGTGCCGACGATGATCGTGTCCTTGGCCGCAAAGTCTAGCACCCACTGATTGTCTTCCAGCCACGGACTGCACTCAACCTCGATCGCGCCGACAATACCGAGCGACTTGGTGAGCGCCCGGTACCGATCTGGCAGCGCCGGCTTGTAGATCAGGGTGTTCTCTTTGGGCGGCCACGGCACACCCTGGGGCCGGCGCGGATCGAAGAGATGAATGTGCGTGTCGATAATCGGGATCGGCATCGCGGCCGGCAATGCGGCTGCGGTGGAGGCGGCTAGGAAGTCTCGGCGGTTCACCCTTCTATTATGTGCATTGCGGATCGGGATTTTCGAAGCAATCTTCGTTGTCCTTCGGATCGGCGGGGTTGGTGCACTTCCAGTCCTTCTCGACGAGAAGATGCAATCCTCCTTCGTTCGACTCGAAACCAACACGCGAATCGGTCTCCCAACCCGTGAGCCACGCCGACGGAATGTGCACGGTGAGGCGGCCGTTTTCGTTTGACGCCGCGAGGTTCTCGCCAGCCGATGGGCGCAGGGCGTAAGTCAGAGCCGTCGGAAGCGTCGGACATTCTTCTCGGACTTCCCCGCCCTCCGACAGCGCTCGGACCTCGGCTTGTTTGAGACGCAACCGGATGCTGCCGGATTGGATACGAAGCTTCATACTATGAGTATGCCGATGTATGAGTATGCCTGCCAACAGTGCGGCGCGCGATTTGA
>VFZQ01001175.1 GCA_016871135.1 Acidobacteriota bacterium
CGGGTTCGAGGGACTCGCGGCGTGAAGGACCTTTCCATGATCGTTCGCCTTTAGTAGGACGACTCCAGCGAACAAGCCGGAGGTAAACTTGGCGCCGCGCACCGTAATTCGAACCGACGGTGTGTAGGAGTGTAAAGGGAACTCACTCACGCTGATCGAGGTAACGGCGGGATACTGGACTCCGACCCGCACGATCGCGGAGGTCGCGGTGCGGCGTTCCGATCCGGCCGGAGTCTGGACGGAATACTCAATGCTGGACTGAAAGTCGATGCGAACCTTGACTTCGGAGCTTCGCAGAGTTTGGCCGGGCCGGCACATCTGGTAGCAGGTCTGAGCAGGCACACGGTAACCGAAATTCTCGAATCGGTAAACGCCGTTCGATTCGGAGCCGCCGCTGGAGAGTTCACGAATCAGGGCCCCGGTGTCCAAGTTGAACTCACGCAGGACAGCTCGCGCCGAAATCGGGGTTGTGATTCCCTCTCGGACCGCGTTAACGACGAATCGGACGCCGTCGCCCGCGTAGATTGCGCCGCCAGGTAATTCACCGTTCGGCGTCACCGAACTGATCCGAAATGTCTGCGCCTCCACGACGGCGCACAACACCGCACCCGCAAGAATCACCGGCCGCAAAAACATGACTTAGGTATACTCCCAACCCAGGCACCTGTCAACCTCCCGCGAAGAATCCGGTCCGCGTGTTAGCTTAGTGATTCGCATGTCTGATTTCGACGTCGTTGGCGTTGGCTTAAACGCCACCGACACACTCATCCTCGTTCCCCGCTTCCCCGCCTACGCCGGCAAGGAGCCTTTCGTCGACGAAATGTATTCGCCGGGCGGTCAGGTCGCTAGCGCCATGGTTGCGTGCGCCACCCTTGGCCTGCGCACCAAATACATCGGCACGGTTGGCGACGACGAGCGCGGCCGCATTCAGATGGACTCGCTGCTTGGCACCGGCATCAACATCGATCACGTGCAGGTCCGCAAAGGCTGTGCCAATCAATCGGCCTATATCGTCATCGATCAATCGACCGGCGAGCGCACCGTCTTCTGGCGGCGCTCCGACTGCCTCCGCCTCGACCCCACCGAGATCAAGCCCGAAATGATCACGTGCGCGCGCCTGCTTCACATCGACGGCCACGACACCGCCGCCGTCGGCCGCGCCGCCGCCATCGCACGCCAGCACAACATCCCCGTCACCGTCGACGTCGATACCGTTTATCACGGCTTCGACAAGGTCCTGCCCAACGTCGACTACCTCATCACCAGTTCTGAATTCCCCGTACGCTGGACGGGCGAAGGCGACCCGTTCCGCGCGCTCATCATGATTCAGGAAGAGTACGGAATGAAGGTCGCCGCCATGACGCTCGGCTCGTTCGGATCCATTGCGCGCATGGATG
>VFZQ01001176.1 GCA_016871135.1 Acidobacteriota bacterium
GCCTTTAGGTATCGCTCCGGTCTATTCGGGCTAGACGCCGAAGAGGCGGAGGCGTTCGGCGTTTTCCTCGCGTTGCCGAAGAGTCCGCTGGCGCAGCTCAGTATGGAGCCGGCGGCACAACGGGCGTGCGACAAGCTCGTGGAGGCGCTGCCAGAAATCGTACGCTCACGCATCCGCCAGGCGCAGCGCCGCTTCCGCTTCGAGGCGCCGAGGGAGGTGGCCTTCGATCCTCGGATTGCGGCACTGCGCAACGCCATCCGGGACGCATCGATTACACGGCTGCAAGCAAAATCGCGGACACCGCGAACCATTCATCCCGTCGCGTTGGAATTCGGCGCGGCAGGCTGGGCGGTCTTTGACGCCAGGGCGCCGCGCATGCCGATCCCGATGAGTGAATGGGAAGACATCAATATTTCCGCTCGAAGTTTCGGGCCGTAACCCCGCCTGTTATGATGGCCCCATCATGAATCGCCGAGCCTTTCTTCATTCGCTGATGGCCGCCGCCGGTAGCGCTTCGATGGCCGAGCGCGCCGATGCCGCCGGACTGCCGAAGACCAAGATCACCCGCATCCGTTACTACAAGACGCCGACCGACGCCGCGGGGCGGCCGAATACGCGGCAACCGCTGTTTAATCAGAGCACCAACGTCGTGCTGGTCGAGACCGATTCGGGCCTCATCGGCGTCGGCGAGGGCGGGTCGGGCGACACGATGGAGCAGTGCGCGTCGATGCTGATCGGCGAGGATCCGTTCCGCACCGATCGCTTATGGCAAATCATGCTGCGCGGGTACTTCTATCCGGCGGGCCGCGAGAAGGCGCATGCGCTGGGGGCGCTGGATGTGGCGCTTTGGGATTTGAAAGGCAAGGCGCTTGGCGTGCCGGTGTATCAACTGCTGGGCGGGCAGTCGCGCGATTATGTGGAGTGTTATTCGACGGGCTTTCCGGCGCAGGGCACGCCGGTCGAAGTGGCGCGGGCATGCGTCGAGGCGGGCTTCCGCGCGTACCGGATTTCGACCGATGGCCGCGGGCCGGTGAACGACCGCTTCGAGAACGTCAACCGCACCTACGAACACTGCAAGCAAGTGCGCGAAGGCGTCGGCCGCGACGGCGGATGGTGCATCGACTTCCACACCGAACTCGATATGCCGGATGCGGTGAATCTCGCCAACAAAATCGAACCGCTGAAGCCGTACTTTGTCGAAGATCTGGTACGCAGCGAGAACCCGGGCATCTACCGCACGCTGCGGAATCAGGTGAAGGTGCCGATCGCCGTCGGCGAGCAGTTCGGCCCGAAGTGGGAGTGGAACGAGTTGATCGAGAATCATCTGACCGACTACGCGCGGGCGACGATTCCGAACGTCGGCGGCATCACCGAGTTTCAGAAGATCGCGGCGATG
>VFZQ01001177.1 GCA_016871135.1 Acidobacteriota bacterium
AGGACAGCTACGCGCTCTTTGAGATGTTGCACGCCGTCCGCGACGCGCTGCAGATCGACCTCCGTGAAGACGCCCCGCGCTACTTCAAGGAACTGCCGGCCTATCACATTCTGAGCTACTACCCCGCGACATTCCCCGCCGCCGAGAACGAATACCGCGTTCCCTTCTATGACGGCGACGGCGATCCCGATCTCCTCACTGCGGCGCTTTCCAGGGCCGCCGATTTGTCGATGGTCGCATTCGACACCAACGCGCAGGAGACCCAATTCGTCCAAGGCTGGCTCATTCATGATCGCTTCCTGATGCGCGGGACGTTCGGCATTCCCTACGAGTTCCTCTGGGCCAATCCTTATCAGCCGGGCTTGAGCTACTATCACCTGCCGCTTTCGATGCACCATGCCGACAGCGGCCGCCTCGCGCTGCGTTCCAGTTGGGAGGACGACGCGACGTGGTTTCATTACTCGCAAGGCAAGGTGCAGTTTTTCGAGGAAGGCCGCCGCAAGGAACGCGCGATGACCTCGCCTGCGCCCATCGAAATCGGCGGCACGGTAGTTCACTTCGGCCGAGATGAGATGAAGTTTCAGCCGCTCAACGCCGAACCGCAGCGGACATATGTGATCGGCCTCGCACCGCGCTCGCGCTACGATCTTGAAATCGACGATGAAGAGATCGTCGAACGCACGACCGATGGCGGCGGCATCATTGAGTTTGACTTTCCGCCGATGCAGGATCGGGTGGTGCGGTTGAAGAGGGTGAAAGCTGTTCCCGCCTGATTCCTCGACGATCAGAGTTGCCGAATCAGATCGATAAATCGGGTGCCTTTCAACAACAGTGCATATCGATTCTGAATATCCGCCGTCGCGTTCAGGTTGTTCGGCGGCGCTAGTCGGCTGACCAAGCCGAAGCCTTCCAACTTGCTGAACGTGCTGTCAAGCTCACTCAACACGCGCTGCCCCCAGAATCCGTTCGGCCAAACACTGAATGCATTCGGTCTCGATATCCTTCCGTTCGCCCGAACCTGAGTGCCTTCGATTCGATCCAACTCGCGAAGGTAGCGTGCATCGTTGTCGTTGAGGTCCATCGCGATTCGCATCATCTCCTCAATCTCGTCCGCCGAATCCGGCTGTGGCTCAATCACCGCATTGGCAAGGATTAGTCCGATTCGCACAACCCGTTTTTCGTCGCGCGTTATGAAGGCTCGACGAGCAGCTTCCGGAAGTAAGTCTTTTGTAAGTAATTCCCTTGTTTCAAGGGCTTCTGTCGAAGTGCTTTTTTGCAACGCCGCGATCGCTTCCTCGTGCTTACGAACTTCACTCTTGACGGTCTCAAGCATGATCTTAATTCGAGCTTGGCCGTCTGCTGCAAAGCGGTCCTTTAACAGAGCAGCCCCTTGT
>VFZQ01001178.1 GCA_016871135.1 Acidobacteriota bacterium
CATCGATCAGGATGACGACCTTGCCTTTGTAGTGAGGCGCGAGTGGCTGGAGGGCTGCGCCGTCCCTGAAATGAAAGGCGCCCGGGTTACCGAGATCGGCCCGCGTGAACTGAACAAACGGCGTCGTCTCGGAAACCAGCCGGCCCCCGATTTGAAAAATCGGAAAGTCGGATGGATAGTTGCGCAAATCGATAATGAGTCCCGCGGTTCCCGCCGCCGATTCAAAGTAACGGCCTGCCTCCGCCGCGCGCATCGCTGATCTTGATATAGGCGATGTCTTCGGCTGGCTTTTGAAACGCCGGGCCCGGGAGATCGTGAACAAAGGCACGGCTCGTATCTATCACGCTAAGCGTATGGCGGGTTGCGGCGAGCGTTGTGGTTTCGCCGCCGCGATCCACCGTCACATCGACCGCGCCGCAAGCGCCGCGCGTCATGTTGATTCCGATATCGCGTAAACGCGTCGGTTCGTTCGAGGCCGCATAAAAAGGTCTCCAGGCATCGAGCAGAGATTCGACCGTTGAGCCATCGATGGCGGTGATCACATCACCGATACGCAGCGGCCCGGCGGCGGTGCCTGGGCGCGCGGTCGTGCGGTAGACCACGGGTCGGTCTTCGACGAAGCGAATGTCTACCGGCAGCATACACGCGCCCACCGGCGGGCGCGTCGATATCCCGCTCCAAAGATTCGCGTGCGTGTCATGCACCTTTGCGATGAGCTTCAGAAAAGCTTGCTGATACTCGACACGAGTCTTCGCCAATGCGAATGGGCGTATGGATTCGGCGAGCGTGCGATTCCAGTATTCGGTGTCGTCCGGATCGTCGCCCATGATGTCGCGGTTCGGATTGAAGTACTGCATCAAATTCCAGAACCGGAAGAGTCCGAGCAACTGATAGCCGCTGTCGGGAAGGCGAATCGAAGCGTAGTATAGCTCGCGTTCGAGGTTCGGATTTCCCACGTTGGGAAAGAGCTCGACGAAAAACTGAGGCGTCGTCGTGCGATTGGGATGGATGCTTTCGAGTTTTGTCCCGAGCCGATCGCCCAGAGACTGCACCCAGTCCATGCTGGGCGGCGCCAGTTGCAGATTTGCATCTCGCAGCGACGCGCAACTCGTACATTGCGGAACTGGACCGAGCGCGTCGACCCAGTCGGCTATCGCAGCGGCGGCAACCTCCGTGTTTTCGGCCGAAAGGACCGCCGGCATGACGCGAAACAAATCGAAGTCCCAGTGCCGCTTTCCGGACGTGACGGTAGGATGGTGATACTTTACGAAGCCCCACACCAACGCCAGGGACGCCAGATTGGCGACCTGTACGTCGGAAAGCTGTTCGATTGCAATCCGGGATCCGGCGCTAAATTCCCTGTCGGTCTCGAGGACGGTGGGCTCGCGATCC
>VFZQ01001179.1 GCA_016871135.1 Acidobacteriota bacterium
AAGTTGACGAACACCTGTTTGCCTTCGGCCTTCGCTTTGGCCAGCGCGCCGGGCAGATCGTTCTTCATGAAGGTCATCGACGCAGCGCCGCTTGTGCCGGCGGGCCGCGTCGATGCGGGAACGTAGCCGTCGATTTCTCCCAGCGGCGCGCCAAACAGTCCGGCGAGGAGCAGCAGCGCGAGGGCGAGCAAAACAATGCCGAGCAGCAGACGCGGGATCGAGACGTCTTCGTCCTTGCTTATGCCTTCAAAGCGCAACCAGCCGAGCAGGTAGAGGCCGGGTATGGCAACGAGGATGGTCCATAACGCGAGGAACAGTTCACGCGAAATGAGATTCCAATGCATGACAGCATCGACGTTCGAGAGGTACTTGATCATCATCGCGAAGACGAAGAACGCGAGCACGACTTTGACGCGCATTAACCAGCCGCCGCTCTTTGGCAGCTTTTTCAACCACGCCGGGAACAGCGCGAGCACGAAGAAGGGAAGCGCGAGACCGGAGGCGAACGACGCCATGCCGAGCGCGGGTTGCAGGCGGTCCCCGGTGACCGATGCGGCGAGCAATGATCCCATGAACGGGCCGACGCAGGCGAATGAAGTGAGAGAAAATGTCAGGCCCATGAGGAGAGAGCCGGCGTAGCCGCCGCCGGCCGAGGCTTCGTTGAGCTTTGTCAACACGCCGGATGGGATGGTGATTTCAAATGCGCCGAGCATGGATAGGCCGAACGCGAAGAACACAAGGCCGATGACGCCGTTGACCCATGGATTGGCGCTTAACTGCTGCGCGCCGGAGCCGCCGAGTAGCGCAGAAGCGGTGAGGCCGATGGCCGTGAACAGCACAACGATACCGAGGCAGAACACGGCCGCCTGGCGTATTCCTTCACCGCGGCCCGCTTCGCCCCGATTGATGAAGTAGCTCAGCGTGAAGGGGATCATCGGGAAGACGCAGGGCGTTAGCACTGAGGCGAGGCCGGTGGCGAAGGCGGTAAGCAGAAACGCCCAGAGGCTTTCTTCAACCGGTTTCTTGGACTCCGCGGTTTTTTTCGGGGCGGCCGCGGCGGCGCCGGCGGGGACGCCTTCGACAAAGCCGTCGGGGATGGCGAGTGTGGCGGGCGTGGATTGGGGATCGATTTCAATTGTCGCGGTGAGTGCGCGGCGTTTGGGAGGGATGCAGATTTTGTCGTCGCAGGCGCTGGAGCGAAGGCTCACGGCGATCTCCGCGGCGCCGGGTTTGGCGTCGGCGGCGATGGCGAGATCGATGTAGAAGACGGCCTTGTCTTCGTAGCTCTCGGTGGTTGCGTCGGCCACGGGATCAAACTTCGCCTCTACTTTTTGCTGAAGGACTCGTGTGATCTTTGCGGGCGTGCCTTCGGCGAGGGTGATGCGGG
>VFZQ01001180.1 GCA_016871135.1 Acidobacteriota bacterium
GACCTGGTGAAGGATGACGTCGCGGATTTGACGCCAGCGTTGGGCGCGGAAGATAAGGCGCGGCTCGACGAGCATCTGACTTCGGTGCGCGATCTGGAACGGGCGATTGCGAGTCTTCCGCCCGATTACGGCAAGAATTTGAAGGAGCCAGAGGACGTTTCGGATTTGACCGACTACCCGCGTATCGCGAAGATTCAGTCCGATCTGCTGGCTCACGCGTTCGCTTCGGGGCAAACGCGCGTGGCGTCCTATATGTTGACGAAGTGCCAGAGTCTGACGCGGTTTCCGTGGCTGGGGTTGGCAGGCGGTAATCGTCATCACGATTACACGCACAACAACGCCGGATCGCCCGAGCAGCAGCGCATCATGCGCGACATCTGCCGGTGGCATGTCGAGGAATTCGCGTATCTGCTAGAACGGATGCGGTCGATCCCCGAGGGCGATGGCAACGTGCTCGACAACACGGCTTGTGTTTTCGTCCACGAGCACGCGGAGGCGAATTCGCACAAGTGCAATGGGCTGGCGATGCTACTGGCGGGCGGCGGCATTCGCGGGGGCACGCATACGAAGTCGCATCATGGGATCGGCGATGTGTATTTGACGATTGCCGAGGAGATTCTTAAGACGAAGCTGGCTTTCCCGACGGCGCGGGAGAAGATGAGCGCGATCGTTTGAAAACAAACCGCCGCTCGCGATGCCGCTTGAATCTACAAACTGTTTGCGGATAGCAGCAACAACGGCTTGACCGCGGTGCTACGCAATTCAGTGGCGCGGCCCGCCCACGGACTATGATGGAGGAACCCGTGGTTCAGACTTTGAATCCACGAAGAAGCGGAGCTTCCCGAAGAATGAAACTCTTCCTCGCATTGCTCTCAATCAGCGCCATCGCGCAAACCAGCCTATGGACCGAAGAACTCACCGCTCACGAGGTCCGCGACGCCGTTAAGTCCGGCAAGACGACCATCGTGATCGGCACCGGCGGTGTCGAACAGAACGGCCCTTACACCGCTGGTGGCAAACACAACTTCGTCTTGCAAACGGTGATGCCGTACATCGCCAAGACCATCGGCAACACGCTGCTCGCGCCCATCGTGAAGTTCGTTCCAGAAGGGGACATCGACCCCAAACCCAGCGGCCACATGCTTCATGCGGGCACGATATCGGTTGAACAAGCGACCTTTGAAGCGCTGCTCACCGACATCTGCCGCAGCTACAAAGCGCACGGTTTCACCGATATCATCCTGATCGGCGAAAGCGGCGGCAATCAGACCGGCATGGCCAACGTCGCCAAGAAGCTCAATGAGAGATGGTCCGCCGAAAAGGCGCGAGTCCACTTCCTCGCCGAATACTACAGCGAAGATATGTGGAGCTA
>VFZQ01001181.1 GCA_016871135.1 Acidobacteriota bacterium
CGAGTACGCCCCGGCGCCGGAACTCTCCGCACTGGTCGATCGCTACTGGTCGCTGGAAGGAATCAACGCGGCACTTGAGGGCGAGCCGCTGCTGCCCGACGGCCATTCGGAGATCGTTGTGCACCTTGCCGACCCGTTCGCCGGCCAAGGCCGCCAACTGTGGGCGGGCCAACTTGATCGCGCCGTCACGCTGACGCCAAGCCGAAGCGTGTGTGCGTTTGGAGTGCGATTCCGGCCGTTTGGCGCGTGGGCGTTCACGGGTTTTTCGCAAGACCTTCTAGTCGGTCGAATCGTTGCGCTCGACACGGTTTGGAAACACTCGTTCGCCTAGTGCATCGGCAACGCTCAGTCGATGGCGGCGCGCGTCGTCGCCGCCAATGCGTACCTCTGCGCGCAACCGCGCCGCACGCCTGATCGCCGGTTGACAACTGCCGTCTCGATGATCGAGGCCGCACCGTTCACGCGTATCGACGACATCGCCCGCAACGCTGCCTGCGGGCGCCGGCACCTGGAGCGCCTATTCCGTGAGCAGGTTGGCCTTCCGCCGAAAACGCTCGGATTGATTACCCAGCTACAGCGAGCCGTCCGCCTTCGGCGGACTTTTGAGGACTGGAGTTGGTCCCGAATCGCCGCCGAGTCCGGTTACTACGATCAATCGCATTTGATTGCCGCCTTCCGTCGCATCGGTGGCGACGCGCCGTCGGAGCTTTTGCGCTCCCAGGCGGAGTTTTCCCGCGCCATGGTTCGGGACCAAGGTGCGATACGATAACCCCAGCATGAAGTGCATCCTCTTCATCGTCGCCGCTGCCATCGCGCGCTGCGGCGAAGTCGACCGTCGCGTCGCCGAGTTCACGCTCCTCATGGGCGGTCGCGTCGAAGTTGCGGGGCGCGCGGACCGCATCGCCGATACCTCCGACCTTCCACGCGGCGATTTTCAGGTCACGGTGCTCGATTGGGTTGGCATGAACGTCGACCCGCCGGATCTTGAGCGGCTCACCGGTCTCGCCGCGCTCAAGGAACTGCATTTGCCCGGGCCGATCTGGAATCGCAACGCCGACGGCGGCAAGAACCGCTCCGCCGAATTGAAGTATCTCTCCGGGCTGACGACGCTCGAAGTACTGACCTTTAGCTACCACTTCCTCGACCGCATCCGATTCACCGACGCCGGCCTAGCGGAAATTGCGGCCCTGAAAAACCTGCGCGAACTCGCGATTCGCCAGACTTCGATCAAAGGCACATCACTGGCGCCGTTCGTAAACCTGCACGCACTTGACCTGACCCTGACGCCCTTCGACGACAGCGGCCTGGCCAAGCTCGCGTCGATGACGCGGATGAAGCGGCTGTGGATCGGCGACACGCTTGTCACC
>VFZQ01001182.1 GCA_016871135.1 Acidobacteriota bacterium
TCCGTGGGTGCACACGCCGCCGGTTGCGTTCCGCCGGTACATGGAGTACTTGAAGTCGAATGAGTACTCGACGCTGGCGTTGCGCGATCTCGGCGATTACATTGGCGGCGATCCAGACGACTCCACGTTGCGCGTCCGCTATCCGCAGCCGAAGGAAGGCAAACTCGCGCTGCCGGTGGAAGTGGAGTCGACCCGCGCGGAGTTGCCGTACTGGCGCGGCGTGATGAAGGATCATGGCTTTTCCGCGCAGGAGGCCGCGGGTGTCACGGGCCTTTCAGAAAGCGGTTCGGCGACGTCGGCGAAAGGGCTCGCACTGCGTCCGTATCCGGGAGGACGGCATCCGCGCATCGGTTTTCTCGAAGGCATGGTGAGTCCGATGCGAGGCACGAAGGCGTCGGTGTTTTTGCCTTGGCCCGATTCCGGTTACGTTGTGATCGATGTGCCGGAAGCTGTGTTCGCGAATGGCAAGTTGCATTTCCTTGGACACACACACATTCCGACGAAGTGGGACGAGAAGAATGTCGTTATTCCAAATCGTGATTGGGCGCGCGGCGAAGATGGCTCTCTGAGGTCGGAGTGGGCGCTGCCGGATAACGTTGCGGTTGGCGCGACCGTTCGGCTGAATAACGGCGCGGTTGAAATGGAGTGCTGGGTGCGCAACGGATCGGACCAGCCGCTGAAGAACATTCGCGCGCAAGTGTGCGTGATGTTAAGCCGCGCGGCCGGGTTCAACGCGCAGTCGAACGCAAACAAAGAGCTAGACAAGACGACCGCGACGGTGCGAAGCGGCGCGCGTTGGATCGCGACCGAATGGGACGAAGTGCAGCGCGTGTGGGGCAACGAGCGCTGTCCGTGCATGCACTCTGATCCAAAGTTCCCCGATTGCGCTCCCGGCGAAACGGTGCGCCGCAACGGCCGGCTATGGTTCGGCGGCGCGTAGCGCGACCTGTGGGTCGATTGGTGTTATGCCTTTGCCAACCAAGGGACACGGCCGAGCAATTGCGCGCGTCGATCGAGATAGAACTTGCTCTGGACAAACCTGGTCTTCGCGAGATCATGAGCGCGATCACCGAGAGCGCCAGCAGCGCCGTGTCGAGGAGCGGCATCTTCTCTTTGAACGGTTCGGCCCACCGGCCGTAAACGAGTTCGATGTGCACCCAATAGATTAAAAGCGAAGTCTGGCCGAGTTGGCGGGAAACGGAAAAACGCGGACCGTGGCCTGCGCCGGCGCGGACGCGCGGCACCCATTCATTCCAGAAAAATCCAAACGCGACGACCATCAGAATGACACCGAATTTGATGGCGGCCAGACACGGACTGTCGAGCCAGAACTCGGAGTGCGGATAAATGTTGTACGGGAGAGTG
>VFZQ01001183.1 GCA_016871135.1 Acidobacteriota bacterium
ACGTCGATCTGGCGCTCGACAAGAGCTTCACGCAAGGACCGCTGTCCGAGATCCTGGCGTAGGAGTTTCTGAGGTCCGAAGATCTCCGCAAGTTGCGGAGAAGTTGCACGCGATTACGTTTACTGGACGATTCGGAGCGAGTTCGGCAAGTGTTTGTGCGATACGTCTTCCGTTATTACATGGGCCGCAACGAAACGCCGGGCGACGCGGCGACATTGCAGGAGGCGGACCGCGTGTACGTGAAGAGCGGCGGCAGCTTCAAGGAACTGGTGGTGTCGTTGTTGACCTCGGAATCATTCCTCTATCGATCGGTGCAAGCTCAGGGAGCCAAGAAATGACCATGAACTCGAATCGCCATGCAACGAAGTTTGTCATCTCAATCGTGTTGCTCCTGGCCGGCCATTCGCTGGCGAAGACTGGCAATTCCGGCGCTGTGGCGACCGAATCGCCCCCCGCGGAGTTGATCGAATCTTGGATCGCGGATGGCACGCTATCGACGAAACTGCGCACAGTGAAAACGTTGAATGTGGAGGCGGCCAAAGTCCTGGTTAAACACAAGGTCGCGGTAGGCGATAGAACCTTGGACCTGCCCGGGTTGACGAGCATTACTCCGGAGGTCGCCCGAATCTTATCGTTCCGAGAAGGGGGGGAGGCAGTAGGGTTACATCTCGACGGTCTGACAACAATTACGCCGGAGGTCGCCGAGGCGTTAGCGACGGGAGAGAAAGGCGGTTTGTCGCTTAACGGCCTGACCACCATCTCCGTTGAAGTCGCAAGGGCTCTGGCCAGAATTCGGCGAAAGCTCGTGCTCAACGGCTTGAGGAACCTGTCCGTCGAAGCCGCCCGCGAACTGGCCAAACACCGGAGCAAATTCACGCTCTTCGGCCTGACGGAGATTTCCGACGAAGTCGCCGAGGCGTTATCCCACCACAGCCAGACGATGCTTCTCAACGGACTGACGAAATTGACTTCCGTGCCGTTGGCGACCACGATGCTGAAATCGAACGACGGTTTTCTCAACCTGTCCAAAGTCCAGACCATCTCCGATGAAGTGGCGAAGGTCATGGCGGATTACCAAGGCAGTCGTCCGATTCGTCTCACCGGATTGACGGAGCTTTCCGAGGCGAATGCGGCTCGGCTGCGAGCGAATGAGAAAGTCGTCCTCCCGTCCAAATTTCAAAAGCCTGAACAACAGTGATTGCTCGGGTATTTCGTTCCCAACGACGCAACACGCCCATGAGACTTAACATCTGCACGATTCTTGCCGTGGCACTGTGGACTGTGCCACAGGCCGTCGCCGCGGCTACCCCCGCGCTGGAGACCGCCTCCCTCAGGACGATTACGGTCGAAGACGCGAA
>VFZQ01001184.1 GCA_016871135.1 Acidobacteriota bacterium
CATCGGCCTTGGCGTAATGCAGTTGCACCTCTTGAATCGAGTCGATCAGCGCCGTATCAACATCGCGCGTAACCGCGCCGTCCATATCGACCGGGCTTTCGGCCACCGGAGTCCCGAGTTCTTTCTCCGCCGCATCGTGATACGGCTTGGCGATAGCGAGAATCTTCTCATCGGCCGCGGTCTCGGCGCGCACTGGAATCAGCATCCCTTTCTTCGCCGTCACCTTCCATGCGCCATCGGCGTCATCAACGGTGATGTCAAGCCGCCCCAGCGAGCCGCCCCAATTCATCGGCTGCAAAAGTGCGACGCCGTTGATCGACTGATTCACGATCGTGCGGTGCGTGTGGCCGTAGACAACCGCATCGATACCGCCAACGCGCTCGGCGATATCCCACACCATGTTCTCGCCCGGTGTGACATTGGGAAACGTCTTGCCCGTTCGGATGTCGCGATCGAGTCCCGCATGCGAGGCGATTAGCACAACGTCGGCCCTCTCCTTTTCTCGCACGATCTTTACGTACTCGCGCGATGCCGCCTCGCCGCCAATAAACTTGTATCCCTTATAGTTTTCCGGTTTCTCCCAGAGCGGAATCGATGGCGTCGTGATGCCAATGATCGCGACGCGTACGCCGTCGACGACCTTGATCACATACGGGGCGAACGGCTTCGCGCCTGCCTCGGCACGCGTGTTCGCCGACAGCCACGGAAACTTCGCCGTTGCACGGGCGGCGTTGAGGTTGCGCAGACCGAAGTTGAGTTCGTGATTGCCCATGGTCATTGCGTCGTAACGGAGCGTGTTCATCGCCAGCATCATCGGGTCTTGCCGATTCGTCTTGCCCAAGGCGACGGCGAGCTGATGCGTTGCTTCGAGCGGCGTGCCTTGAATTGTGTCGCCGCAATCTATCAGCAGTGCGCGCGGATCCTCCCGGCGTTCGGCTTCGATCAGCGTTGCGATCTTGGCTAGTCCGCGATTGGCCGGCGTGGCGGTGAAGTAATCGTACGGATAAATGTTGCCGTGCAGGTCCGTTGTGACCAAAACGCGGATCGTCACGCTGCGGGCGTGAAGCGTTGCAATCGCTAGTGCGAGGAGGAGCTTGTGCATGAGACCTGCCTTTCAGTTTATTCTGCTAGTAATGCACACTCGATGGATCTTTTCGTTACCTGTTCTTGCTTCGCTTGTTTTCGCGCAGACGCCTCCCGCGGCGCCGAAGCCCGCCTCGCCTAAACCGGCAGTGGCCAAACCGGCCGCGCCCAAGCCCGTTGCCGCCAAACCAGCCGCCCCAAAGCCGGTCGCAGCTAAGCCCGCCACCCCGCCCGCGCCGCCGCGTCCTCCTGGAACCTACGCGACAATTATGATC
>VFZQ01001185.1 GCA_016871135.1 Acidobacteriota bacterium
GTCCGGTTACGCGAGTTGAACCGGCGGCTGGCGACGTTCAAGAGCGATATGAATTTGGACGACAGGCATTTGCTGGACGACGTTGGCGGGCATGTCGCCAAGAAGATCGATCATCTTGTCGAATGGACCTTGCGAGGAAACAAATGAAACGCTGGGCGTTTGTGCTGTTGTGTATTAGCACCGGCTGGTTGCTGGCGCAGGATAAGGATTTTCTAACAGCGGATGAGGTCGATCAGGTCCGGCTGGTGCAGGAGCAGAATGAGCGATTGACGCTTTACATGCACTTCGCCAAGCAGCGCGTGGATCAAGTGGAGAACCTGTTGCGGCGCGAGAAGGCGGGACGCAGCGGACTGATTCACGGCGTGCTGGGTGAGTACACGAAGATCATCGAGGCGGCCGACATGGTGACCGACGACGCGCTGAAGCGGCAGGTCGATGTGGCGCTAGGTGTGAAGACGTTGGCGGATTCAGAGAAGGAGTTGCTGGCACGGCTTGAGAAGATTCGCAACGCGAAGCCGAAGGACATGGCGCGGTATGAATTGGCGCTTGACAACGCGATCGAGGCGACCAGAGATTCGATGGAATTGGCGCAAGAGGACTTGGCCGCGCGCGGGGCTGGCGTGATCGAACGGTTGTCGAAAGAAAAAAAGGAACGCGACGCACTGCTGACGACCAAGGAGCAGGAAGAGAAGAAGGTCGCGGAGAAAAAAGAAGCCGAGGACTCGTCGAAGCGAAAGGCGCCGACGCTGCGCCGCAAGGGCGAGACGCCGCCACCGAAGTAGCTACGGAAGGTGTTCGATTTCGACGCTGCCCCATTTGTCGTTGAGGTACTCGGCGACCAAGCGGCGATGGCAATGATGAGGCGTTTCCTCGCTGCAGAGCAGGCATCCACCGTCGACCTGTTCGCGTGATATCGCTTCTTCGATACGCCGTTCGCGCATCAGTTCGAGGAACTGTTTTTCGTAGAGCGCCCAATCGCCGTTTTTCGCTTTTTTGAAGGGATCGAGGATTTCGGCGGTCGGCGCGAGTAAAGGCGCGTGGACGTATTCTACCTTGCAGAGTTCGGTGGTGAAGAAGCGAAGGTCGTCTTTCTTGGTGAAGCCGGCGAGTTGCGAGACGTTGTTGAGGCGAACGTCGATCAAACGTTTGATCTGAGCTTCGCGGAGGCAAGTGAAGAATGTCTCGGCCGACTTCTTAGTGAAGCCGATCGTGAAGATCTTCATGCTAATCGGCCCTCGCGGCGACGGCGGCCTCTTCCTCTTCGGGGGCGTAGGCGATGCGGGCGCCCTGCAGGGCGTAGGCGTCTTCGAGGACTTCGGCTTCCGAGCGGAAGAGGTCGATCGCCTCCAACGAGA
>VFZQ01001186.1 GCA_016871135.1 Acidobacteriota bacterium
CTGATCGGCGCGGGTGCGCTGTTCGTCATGTTGATCTGGAATCGCGGACGCACATTGATGGCCCAGCGCTATCGGATGCGATTTCCGACCAAGGAATCCGCGCGAGAGCGCGTCGACGCCCGGTTGGCGGCGAGAGTCCCAGGGACCGCGGTCTTCATGGCATCGAATGCGGATAGCCTTCCGCCCGTGCTGGTTCACCACGTTGAACGAAGCCGCGCGCTGCAGCAAACGGTTGTGCTGTTGACGATACGAATCGCGGGGCAGCCGATCGTCGCCGACGAGAACCGATACAGCGTCGAGCACTTGGAAGATGGCTTCCATCGGGTGATCGTCCGGTTTGGATTTATGGAAGACCCGCTTGTCGTTCCTTTGCTTGAAAAGGCGGTGGCGGAGCATAAGGTCCCCTTCGCTCAAGGCGAGGTGACGTATTATCTCGGCCGGGAGAATTTCATCGCAACCTCTCGCGGACAGATGGGCGCGATGATGGAGTCGATCTTCGCGTTTCTACAAAAGAACTCATTGGCGGCCGATCGGTATTTTGGCTTGCCGCACCGCCAGATCGTTGAGATCGGCACGCAGATGGAACTGTAAACGCCAAAAGGCGCCAACCTTGCGATTGGCGCCTTTTGGGTTTGAACTCGAAAGAGGTTACTTGGCCTTTTTCTGCTTCTGCTGACCGACGCGGACTTTGAACATCGAGGCTCTCTGTTCCTGCCACGATTTCCAGTCGAAGCGGGCCGACGCTTCCTGCAGATACTTATTCAGGTCGGTGCCCTTGGGCACACACGCCATCAAGGTGGCGTAGTCTTTGCCGTCCGGACTAGCGATCCGGAAACGCTTCACATTCGGAATAGCCATAACAAGTCTAGGTTAGCACAGCGGCGAGCGCGGGGCCGAGTTCGGGGTACAGAAATCGATAGCCAGCGGCCAGAACGGCCTTTGGGGCACAGCGTTGCGAGTCGAGCAGAATCTGCGACATTTCTCCGGCTCCCAACCGCAACGCGAACGTCGGCACCGGAAAGATCGCCGGGCGATGCAGCGCGCTCGCCAAGGCGCGGGTGAACTCCCGATTGGTCACCGGATTCGGCGAAACCCCATTCCAGACCCCGCGCGCGCCGTTGGTTTCGACAGCGAAGCGGATCATGCCGGCGATGTCGTCGATGTGGATCCAGCTCATCCATTGATCGCCCGTGCCGAGCACGCCGCCGAGCCCAAGCCGGAAAATCGGCAGCATCTTCGCCAACGCGCCGCCGTCGCGGCCGAGCACAAGACCGAAGCGAATCTTCACGACCCGAACGCCGAAGGTTTCCGCCCGGCTTGCCTGGGCTTCCCATTCGCGGCTGACGTCGGCGA
>VFZQ01001187.1 GCA_016871135.1 Acidobacteriota bacterium
CTGAAACAGACACTTACCCCCAACCTCACCTTCTCGCCAACTCGGACCAAGCGGTAACTCCTTTACCTTCAACTCCGCTCCCGCTCACTCCGCGCTAATTTGGACAGCCGTGTCCTGGTATCGTAAATTTACAGTGCCCGACGACCCTCTCCTCCTCCCCGCACGGCCCCTGGAAGACATCCTCGATCTTGCTCTGCGCGAAGGTGTGCCATTGTCCATTGCCACAGCGAATCAAAGCATCATAGGATGCCGGGCCATCGCCATCGACAGACAATCGGGCGTCGTCGTTTGCCGCGCCGGCGCCGGGTTCCTGGACGAAGACATTCACTATATCCGCATCGCCGCCATTACCGGCATAACCGCGAAAGTTACCCCCGCGACCGCGCATCATTTCTCCTTCGGCCTCATGCCTCCGCCGCCCGAAGAGAACGCCGCGCAACAGGAGTTCGACCGCCTTGTCGCAGCGCTCCGCGATCAACTTCGCCAATCGACCGGATACCAGCTCAGCCTCATCGCGCGGCCCGAGTTGTTCGATCTCGACCCCGTCTCCCGCGCCGCCTGGTTCAAGGACATCGCAGATGCCGTTGGCGCCGTTTGTTCGCTCGAACCGGTCCGAAAGAAGTTTCAATCGAACGTCGACCAAATCATGCTGCGCGCGGGTGGCAATCCCGCCCGGCTCGGCGGCAGCACGTTGTTTCTTGAGTCGGCGCCCGGAATCACCGCTGAATTGCTCAAGAGCGTGATCGAAGTGCTCTTGTAGCGGCCATGGTTAACGCGGCGCCGATGCCCGCCAAACCGATGTCTTTCTGCGCGTCCCACATATCGCCCTGCATGCCGACGAACGCTTCGCCCTGTTCCGGCGTTACGATTTCGGCGATGATCATCTCGATGATTTCGTAGACTGCCCCCGACGCCAGCGCGACGTCCACCGGCAGAAAATAGCTCCAAAAACCGCGATGTCCCGTGGTGTGAACGAATATCTCCCGCACGGGTACGCTTAGGAAAAAACCGAATGCAAAGTGGCTCACACGGTCGTAGTGGTTGCGTTTGGTATGCAACCAGCTCTTCATCCATTCGCCCAAAGGTACATCGGCGTATTTGTGGTGCGCGCCCCACTCATGGACAAGCAGAAACAGAAAAATCATGGCGTATGCGAACGTTGAAAGCGGCAGCCGGCGATACGTGAACGCAAGCAGCAACAGCAACGCGAACACGAGGACGTTTTCCAGCCACCAGTCGAAGACCATCGCGGGTCGATATGCCGATAGCCCCATTGCGACTCCGGTACCAGCCACCAGCCAGTGCAGTGGCCTATTCTCGTGAAATGGAACCATTTCACTAGAGAAC
>VFZQ01001188.1 GCA_016871135.1 Acidobacteriota bacterium
AACTTCTACAGCGCTTCGTCGCGGATCTCGCCGATCACGGCCAGATGGACGGCTCCCCGCGCATGGAAGGCCGCAACGCGCACGTCATCATCAGCCCGATCAAGAAGCACTAATCGATCCGTTTGATGCGGACATTCCGAAACCAGAACTCCGTCAGATGGTTCTGGAAAACAATCGGCCCGTCCAGCGACTCCGTCTCGGCCTCGTAGTCAACTACCTTTGTCCCGTTCAGCCAGTGCTCGATGCGCCGCCCGCGCACGACGATCCGGCTCTCATTGAACTCGCCCACCGGCTTCACGACCTTCGCTGAAGGCGCGATCTGATTGTAAAGCGCACCGCTGCGCTCATCCGGATTGGCGATCGCGCCACGGTCGCCTCGGTCATCGGCCAATTGGTATTCGAAAGCGATGGCGTCTGTCGGTCCGCTTGTAAGGCTGAACAGCGCGAAGATCCTATACTTCACGCCCGAGTTGCCCTTCGGGGGTGCTTTCCATTCAAACGCAAGCTCGAAGGAGCGAAACGTCTCCTTCGTCCGAATGGAGAGCTGGCCCATGCCGAAAACAAGGTGCAAGGTGTCCCCATCGATCTGCCAGGATGCGGGAAGTCCGCCGTCGCCGATACCCGTAAACGCATCGAGCGATGTGCCGTTGAATAGCGGAATCCAGCCGTCTGCGCCCGCTTGGCTCAAGTTCTCCTCCCGCTGCGGCACGCGAAACGGGTTTGTCGGAGAAGTTAGCGATGGCGACCGGAATACATCAAAGACCAACCACTTGGAGTCCCTCCGGACGAACGTGACCGACACATTCCCGAATGACTGGATCGCCGTTCCGGGGCCGCGAAAATATCCAGAGGCAAGGGCGCTGTCAGGAGTCATCGACTGAAATCCATTCAGCATGATCATCGGCGCGAAGATCGGCTTCTTCTCCGCGCAAGCGGACTTGATGGAAGCGATGGAGTTGCCCAGCCGCCGCCCTCGCGCCTGCGGGTTCATTGTGTGCTGCTCGCTGGCCACCGATTCCAGCGCCATCTCCATATTGCAGGTGTAGGTTCCGAGTAAGTACCGCCGAAGTGCTTCACGCATCTGCGCGCGGTCGGCCTCCGGAGTTTCAGCGGCGTGAACAACAAATAAGAGGGAAAGGAGAATACGGAGCATAGCGGCCCGATCGATCATAACGCGAGCGATGTCCGCCACGATCCGCTAATAGAACAGATACTTCCGCCACCGCGCGTCCGCATTCCCCAGCATCCGCATCAAATGCCGCGACGTATGCAGCGAAAACGGCCGCGGAATCTTCAGCAGCTTCATCCCCGCCTCATCCGGCGTGCGGCTGCCCTT
>VFZQ01001189.1 GCA_016871135.1 Acidobacteriota bacterium
CGAAAGTCTCCGACGCGCTGCGCGAACGCGATCCCGACAACCGGCTGCTGGCTCGCGGTCCGCGTTTTCGCATGCCCGCCGAAATGGTCCGCGATCAAGCGTTGCTTGTATCGGGGCTATTGATTGAAAAGACGGGCGGGCCTTCGGTTCGGCCGTATCAACCCGCTGGATTGTGGAGCGAAAACGGCGGCGCTGACTACGTGGCCGATCACGGCGAAAAGCTTTATCGGCGCAGCTTGTACACATTCTGGCGAAGGACTTCGCCGCCTCCGTTCATGGCGACGTTCGATTCGGCGCTGCGTGAGAGTTGCACTGTCCGCGAGGGCCGCACCAATACGCCGCTGCAGGCGCTGCACCTGATGAACGACGAGCAGTTCCTCGAAGCCGCGCGGGTGCTGGCGCAGCGCGCGATTCAGGAATCGTCGGCCGATCAACGCATCGCGCACACGTTCAGCCTGGTCACCGGCCGCGCACCGCGCGCGAAGGAGTCCGAAGCGCTGGCGCAGATGCTCGCGTACGCAAAAGACAGGTTTTTGTCAAAGAGAGAATCTGCGGTGCAGATGTTGAAGCAGGGCGAGTCGAAGCGCGACGAATCGATCGATCCCGTCGAGCACGCCGCGTGGATGACCGTGGCTAGCCAGATCCTCAACCTCGACGCTGCGGTGACGAAGGAGTAACGCATGGACCGCCGCCAATTTCTAACCAAATCACCCGCGAGCCTGGCCGCGCTGCAGCACCTGCTGGCCGCCGAGGAAGGCGCGCTGCCGCATTTCGCGCCCAAAGCGAAACGCATCATCTATTTGTTCATGTACGGCGGGCCGTCGCAGATCGAGACGTTCGATTACAAGCCGCGGTTGAAGCAGATGCACGGCGAGGAGTTGCCCGGTTCGATCCGCATGGGCCAGCGACTTACGGCGATGACGGCTACGCAGACGAAGTTTCCTGTCGCGCAGTCGATCTACAACTTCGCGCAGCACGGCAAGTCCGGCGCCTGGGTCAGCGAGTTGTTGCCGCACACGGCCAAGGTTGCCGACAAGTTGTGCTTCATCAAAACGATGCACACCGAGCAGATCAACCACGATCCCGGCATCACGTTTTTCCAAACCGGTTTTCAGCTCGCGGGCCGGCCGTCGCTTGGCGCGTGGCTGTCTTACGGGCTCGGCAGCGAGAGTAAGGATCTGCCGTCGTATGTGGTGATGACGACCGCGGGATCGAAGAACGGCGATCAACCGCTGGCCGATCGCGTGTGGGGCAGTGGCTTTTTGCCGAGTAGTTTTCAGGGCGTGCGGTTCCGCTCCGGGGCCGACCCGGTGCTGCATCTTTCGAACCCCGCG
>VFZQ01001190.1 GCA_016871135.1 Acidobacteriota bacterium
CGGACCTTACCCGCCTTCTGCGCTTCGAGCGCCGCCTTCAACGGCCCGCGCTCAACGATCCAATCCGGATCGTTGTCATAGTTGATTTCGTGAAACTGCCACAGATCGAGCCGGTCGGTCTGCAACTGCCGCAGGCTTTCATCCAGATTCGCCATCGACGTTTTGTAATCGCGCCCGCAGTTCTTCGACATCAGGAATGCCTTGTCGCGCCAGCCGTCGCGTAGCGCGATGCCCATCACCTTCTCTGCGTCGCCGTTCAAGTAATCCCACGCGTTATCCATGAACGTCAGTCCCGCGTCGATCGCGGTTCGAACCATCCGCGTCGCTTCGTTCTGGTCTTTGCTACCGACGCGGCCGAGGTGCGCCCCGCCAAGCGCAAGGATCGAAACCTGCTCGGATGTCTTGCCGAGACGGCGTGTGGGAAGCCCGCCCGGACGGGCCGTCTGCGCAACCGCGGCGAGGAACTCGCGTCGACGAATCATGCTGAGAGGATATCGAAAAATTTTTCGCGCCGCGTGGAATAGATCCGCCGCATCGTGGATAAACACGGAGTCGAAAGAGACGGCGCCGTCGATCTTCCGCACACCAATTTCAGGAGATCCACCATGAACGCACTTCGCAGCGCGGCTTTCGCGCTTTGTCTCGCTTTGCCGGCGCTCGCTCAACGCGACGCACGGCCCGTGCCCGGTAACGGCACGATCGATCAACCCGGCAGCTACATGCTGACCGGTGACCGGCAAGCCGCCGGTGGCCGCGCGGCTATCGTCATTACGTCGAGCGACGTCACGCTTGATCTCAACGGCCAGGGCGTATCCGGCGCAACCGCCATCGAGATCCGCGGCGCAAACGGCGTGACCGTCCGGAATGGCAATATTGCAACGACCGGCATGGGCGTACTCGTCATGAACTCGAACAACCTTCGCCTCGAAGGACTTAACATCCGTGGCACAGGCAACGAAATGGGCATTGTCGTTGTCGGATCGAAGAACGCGATGATCGCGGGCAATTTGATCTACAACGTTTTTCTCGGCGTTTTTGTACGCGGCAGCGCAAGCGGCGGCAATCGCATCGCCAACAACACGATCACGGCGGGTACGGGCGGTATGCTCGGCATCTGCTACAACCCGGCGGACAACGATCGCGAAGGACCGCGCGGAGATCTGATCACAGGCAACGTAATCAGCGGCTTCGAGTTGGGGTTTCAGGCCTCGGCAACGTCGCGCTATAACCTATTCAAGGGCAACTCGGTGTTCTTTCGCGTGAAGGCGTTCGAGCTGTTGAACGAAACTAACAAAGAGTCGGGTACCGACGCCATCAGCTTGCAGTAGAA
>VFZQ01001191.1 GCA_016871135.1 Acidobacteriota bacterium
TACCGAGCGCGCGAGACCTACGTTTTCGACGGAGACGATGCGTTTGTCGAGCGATTCGAATTAGCCGCTCCAGGCAAAGCGTTCGAGGTTTACACGGAGGCGAGGTTCCGGAGACGATAAGTTCGGGTTGCTGAACGGCCTTCCGAGAGCAGTACGCCGGTCAAAGTGAAAAACGCCAGTCAGCCGGTGAAGGATTCCCTTGGAACGCCGGGATCGGATCCAAAGATAGCGGTTGACGTAGCGGCCGGCGTAAAGCGCGGCGGTAGCCGTGAAGCGGCAATCGCGCGTCGAAACTATGGCACAGCCGCGACTAATCGCCGCAATCGCTGGTCCAGTTTTTCGAGCAGCTCTTCGCGGCCGTAGGTAACGTGCTCTCGCATCGCTTCACTGGCTCGCAGCGGTTCGCCGGAGATGAGACTGTCGGCGAGAGAGGCGTGGAAGCGGTCCGGTAATTGGTGCCAGTCGGCGGCGGTATCGTACAACCAGTTGAGCGTGAGCACATGGTTCTTTTCCATGGCTTGCCGGAGCGCGCGATAGCCGGTGCATTCGGCGACACGCATATGAAATCGCATATGCCGCTGGTGCAGTTCAAATATTTCGGCGGTCGAAAGCAGGTGCCGAGCGGCCTTGCCGTAGGCATCGTCCAGCCAGGCCGCGAGTGCGACAATTTCTTGGCGTTCGGAGCGGCTGGCCTTTTCCGCGAAGAGCCGGGCCGAGTGGGTCTCAAGCGCCTCGCGCACAACGTAGTAGCCGCGAACGTCGTCGGAATCGGGGATGCGCACTCGTGTGCCGACTCTAGGGCGGCTCTCCACCAGTTCCTCGGTTTCCAATAATTGGAGAGCCTCACCTACGGGAACGATGCTGACGTTGAATTCGTTGGCCAAGTGGCGCCTGGACAAAGGCGCGCCGAGCGGAAGTTCGCCGGAAAGAATCCGTATCTTCAGATTCTGGTAAACCATCTCTGACAGACTTTGCGGGCTTCGGACTGGTTTCACTGATACATCAGTTTACCGAAATCGGCTTGACATGCACTCCGCGCTCTTATATATTCGCTGATACATCAGCTATGTTTCGCATCTTGCTTCTCACCCTCACCAGCGTCTGGTCGCAGTCATCGACGGCGACACTCCAAGGATTGATCTCGGATGCCTCTGGCGCGGCAGTGCCAGGAGCGGAGGTCTCGATCGTCAACCTGGGTACGAACATGTCCCGCAAGTTCACGACCGCCGATAGCGGCATCTATTCGTTTCCCTTGCTCCCGCCGGGTCGGTACCGGGTCGAGGTAGCGAAATCGGGCTTCAAGCCATTAACGCGCGATGGCGTGCTG
>VFZQ01001192.1 GCA_016871135.1 Acidobacteriota bacterium
ATCCGATTCCACGTCGATGCGCCTGTTGGCGCGATAGTTGCCGTTCGCTCGGCGCGTTGTGTCGCCGAAGTTGATGTCGGGATAAAAAGGCAGAATCGCGCGGGCAACGGCGTTGATCCGGCTCGACGGGATGACGTTACCGGGAAACGGCGTACGCGTGAACGGGTCGCGAATCGTCACGCCGGGTTCGCGCGAAAAATCGCCATTCTTGACGAACGATGTCGGCACGGTGTTCTGCACGGTGCCCTGGCGGGGAAGCCGCATCGATTCCCAGGTGAAATAAAAGAACGTCCGGTTCTTGCCACTGTACAGCTTCGGCAGCAAAACGGGGCCACCCATCGTGTAGCCAAACGTATTGCTGACCTTGGCGGGCAGCGAGGGCTGGCTAAACGCGCGTGCATCGAGGGCGCGGTTCTGGTGATACCAGAACGCCGCGCCGTGATACTGATTCGTGCCGCTCTTCGACGTTACGGTGATGTCGCCTGGCTGGCCGAACTCGGCGGTGTTGCCGACGCCTTGCACGCGAATCTCCGAGATTGATTCAACGGAAAGGAACTGATTCTGCTGCACGCTATTGCCGGTGAGCTGAGTGATCGAAATGCCGTCGACCGATGCCTCCGACTGCGCCGGCAGGCCGCCGTGAATCGAAAAGCCGGAACCGTTATCGGACTGCACGCCAGGCAGCGTTTGCAGCAGCCCATAGGGAGACGTGTTGCCGGCCGCGCGCAAATTCGAGGGAAGATTGAGAACTTTTTCGGGAGAGAGCGAAGAGGCAATCGCTGGACTGTCGGTGGCGATCACGCCGGCCACTGAGGTGACTTCGACGACCTGCGTCACATCGCCAACTTGCAGCGCGGCGTCGACGCGCAGCGTCTGGCGGGCGACGAGTTCAAGCGAGGCTGCGTTGAACGTGCGGAAACCGGCGGCACTGACGGAGACTGAGTAGGGTCCGGCCTTGACATTCTGAAACTCGAAGCTGCCGTTGGCGTTGGAGGTGGTCTCGCGCGAAACGTTTTCGGCGGTGTTGGTCAGTCTGACCTTTGCATCGCGGACGATCGCGCCGGAGGAATCGCGTACGTCGCCGAGCACGACACCGAACGTGGACTGCGCGTAGGAGGCCGCTGCGCACAACAGCAAAGCGAAAATCTTCATAGTGAAAATAGGCTAGCATGCCGGGCGTTTCCTTTTGATGACCCATCGGCTATGCTCAAGCCATGCGTCTATGGCTACTATTGATTGCGGTTTCACTCAGCGCGCAGACTCTTACACGCAAGAACATCGCGTCGATACTCGACTTCGAAAACAGCACAGCGGATCGATTCCCA
>VFZQ01001193.1 GCA_016871135.1 Acidobacteriota bacterium
AGAAACGCAACCAGTCCGTCGATCTCCGCCGCCGACAGCGACTTTCCAATCGCCGGCATCGCCGAATCGGGCGAAATCCGAAGCTCCGCGACATCTTTCACGAGTAGGAGATGCAGATCGCCCTTGGCATCCTGTAGCTGCAAAGAGTAGTTATTTCGATTCCGCAACACGCCGTCGATCTTCTTGCCGGATTTCAGCGTCACCGTTGCTTTCTCATATCCCTTCGACCCGTTCGCGCCCGGCTCCATGATAGCCAGACGAATATAACCGGCCGGTTTCGCCCCGCCGACATTGCTCAAGTCCGGCCCCAACTTACCGCCTTCGCCGCGAATGGCATGGCACCCGGTGCACTTGCCCTTGAATATTCGTTCGCCAATCGAAGAGTCGCCCGTGAGCGGCGCCTCGGCCGCCGGTTCACGCAGCGAACGAACGTATGCCGTCAATTGCCAGATCTTCTCATCCGTACCGGGCGTCGCGGGCATCCCCGCATTCGCAACGCCCTCGCGAATCAGCTTGAACGTCTGTTCGTCGGAAAGCGAGTGCCACATCACCCGGCCAAACGCCAGATTCGGCCCGCGCCCGCCTTGTCCGCCAGGGCCATGACACCCAGCGCAGCCCGCGTTGAAGGTGCGTTCTCCTTCGGCAATCGCCACCGGATTCCCGATAGCCGGATTGCGTTTCTTCTTGTCGTCGTCCTGCTGATGCTGGGCAAGCAGGGCAAACGTAGTGATCGAAAGCAGCGCGAGAAGTTTCATAGCCGAATAGCAAGCGTATCGCAACGCGCGCGGCGGCGCATGCCCCTTGGCTTAAGAAACTAGAACGCCCGCAGCGGCAAACTAAACGCCTGCACCGCCAGCCCCTCGACCGTGAGCAAAATCTGCGGCGTCCCAAATGCCACCGACGGCAGCACAATAAACTGCGCCTGCAGCGACGAACCGCCCGGAGTCACCGATAGCGGCCGGTGCTCAATGCCGCCAATCGTCATCGTCACACGCGGCTGCGATGCGGGCGGCGCGAGATTCTCCGGGAGCCCGGTAACCGTCAGCGTCATCAACTCGCCTGGCCGCGCCGGACGTTGTTCGGTGATCGGCTGTCCAAAGCCCGCCGTCACACTCGAAATAATCGCCGGCAGCGGCGCGACCGGCACCGCTAGCGGCAGAGCCGCCTCGGCGCCTTGCTGTACGCGAACGATTGCGGGACCGGCCTGCAGATTCGCCGGTACCGTGAAATGGATCGTCGAACCATCGACCGAGGTAATCGCCACCGGCCGCTCGCCGATCGTCAACTGCACCGCCGAGGCGCTCGTGAACGTCAAGCCGTTGAC
>VFZQ01001194.1 GCA_016871135.1 Acidobacteriota bacterium
GTAGCTCCCCGACTTTCCGGTAGATGTGATTCCCCGCCGGGAACTGACGGCAGTACGACGACACGCGAATGCCGCCGGGATATTCGAGATCGGCCGATACATGATCATAGATGTTGCCGTAGATCTCGTCGGACGGCCGCCAGCAACGCCCGCCCGTCGCCACGACCTTCGTCGGATGCGCGCCGATAAACCAGTTCATCACGTCGATGTTGTGCAGATGCTGCTCGACAACTTGATCGCCGCAGATCCACACGAAGCTGTACCACGCACGGTGTTGCCACGTCATGTCGGCCCACTTCGCATCGCGCGCTTTTTGCTGAATCACCGGATTGCCGACCCAATACGCGTACCCCGCGGTAATGTCGCCGATCTGCGCCGACTTGATGCGGTCGTAGGTTTCCATATAGCGCCGGTCGAAACGCCGTTGCGCGCCGGACACGACGGTTAGCTTCAACTCCTCCGATTTCTTCGCCGCCGCCATGAATCGCCGCACGCCCGCCGGATCGGTGCCGAACGGCTTCTCGCAAAACACGTGCTTCTTCGCATTCACTGCCGCTTCGAAGTGCTCGGGACGATAGCCCGGCGGCGTCGCCAGAAACACAACGTCGATATCGGTCTTCAGCAATTTCTGGAAGGCGTCGAAGCCAACGAAGCGCTTGTCCGGATCGATCTTCACGCGATCGCGAATATCCTTGTTCCGGTCCTCTTCGCGCAGCCAGCGTAAATTGCCCTCAAGCTTGTCCTCGAAAATATCTGCCGCCGCGACGACTTCGGTATTCTCGGTCCCCCTCAAATGGTCGACAATCGCCTGCCGACCGCGGCCGCCAAATCCGACGAGCCCCGCGCGCAATTTTTCTTTGCCTTGCCCTCGCACGAGCTCGGGTTTGATGATCTGAAACGCCGTTGCCGCCGCCGCGCCGCGGCCAAAGATCGATCTGCGCGATATGCTATTCGAAGCCGATTGATTTTCCATGATCGATGACATTGTATCTCTGCGAGAGGAATCAAAAACAAAGATGAACGAGTTGGCGGGGGCGATGGCCGCGGTGGTGGCACCGCGAAGAGAGACTGGCCACACAATCGATATCGGGCTGGCCCTCGATATTCTCGACTTCGTAAACGAGCGAGGCGTGAAGGGGGTCGCGGCTTTGGGCGCGACCGGCGAGTTCGTTCATTACGATGTCGAGGAACGCATGCGCCTCGTGCAGATGGCCGTGCGCCGCAGCCGAACGCCCGTCATCGTCAACGTCTCGCACTCGACGCTGGAAGCCGCGGTCGTTCTCGCCCGCGCAGCCACCGAGTCCGGCGCGCGAGCGCTCCT
>VFZQ01001195.1 GCA_016871135.1 Acidobacteriota bacterium
CGCTGGAGTACGGCGCCGCAGGCTGGGCGGTCTTTGACGCTAGGGCGCCGCGCATGCCGATCCCGATGAGTGAATGGGAAGACATCAATATTTCCGCTCGAAATTTCGGGCCGTAACCCCGCCTGTTATGATGGCCCCATCATGAATCGCCGAGCCTTTCTTCATTCGCTGCTAGCCGCCACGGGCGGAGCTTCGCTGGCCGAGCGCGCCGATGCCGCCGGACTGCCGAAGACCAAGATCACCCGCATCCGTTATTACAAGACGCCGACCGACGCCGCGGGGCGGCCAAATACGCGGCAACCGCTGTTTAATCAGAGCACCAACGTCGTGCTGGTCGAGACCGATTCGGGCCTCATCGGAGTCGGCGAGGGCGGGTCGGGCGACACGATGGAACAGTGCGCGTCGATGCTGATCGGCGAGGACCCGTTCCGCACCGATCGCCTATGGCAGATCATGTTGCGCGGGTACTTCTACCCGGCCGGCCGCGAGAAAGCGCATGCGCTGGGGGCGCTGGATGTGGCGCTTTGGGATTTGAAAGGCAAGGCGCTCGGCGTGCCGGTGTATCAACTGCTGGGCGGGCAGTCGCGCGACTATGTGGAGTGTTATTCGACGGGCTTTCCGGCGAAGGGCACGCCGGCCGAAGTGGCGCGGGCGTGCGTCGAGGCGGGGTTCCGCGCGTACCGGATTTCGACCGACGGCCGCGGGCCGGTCCACGACCGTTTCGAGAACGTCAACCGCACCTACGAACACTGCAAGCAAGTGCGCGAAGGCGTCGGCCGCGACGGCGGATGGTGTATCGACTTCCACACCGAACTCGACATGCCGGACGCTGTGAATCTCGCCAACAAGATCGAACCACTGAAGCCATACTTTGTCGAAGATCTGGTGCGCAGCGAGAACCCGGGCATCTACCGCACACTGCGGAATCAGGTGAAGGTGCCGATCGCGGTCGGCGAGCAGTTCGGCCCGAAGTGGGAGTGGAACGAGTTGATCGAGAATCATCTGACCGACTACGCGCGCGCGACGATTCCGAACGTCGGCGGCATCACCGAGTTTCAGAAGATCGCGGCGATGTGCGAGACACATTATGTCGGCTTGGTGCCACACTTCACGGGGCCGATTTCGGAAGCGGCGATGGTGCATTGCTCGACCGTGTTTTCCGGGCCTGTGTTGATGGAACTCGTCATGGGAGGCACGCGGACGTGGCCGTACTTGAATCAGAGTTACGACTTCAAGAACGGCAAGCTGTGGCCGAACGAGCGGCCGGGACTGGGCGTTGAAGTCGACACGTCAAAGCTCCAGCAGATCGGGGATTAC
>VFZQ01001196.1 GCA_016871135.1 Acidobacteriota bacterium
AACGAGACCGACATCGGCCAGAAGTTTCAGCTCCAGCCGGAAGAGACGCTGTTCGCCGGGGAAGCCCTGTTCGTGCTCCGTCGGCGCCTGATGCCAGGGCTTGGCGTAGCGGGCGTTGCCTTTTCCGCCCCGGCCTCCCTTGGCGGCCATCCATTTCTGTCCGGGCTCGGTAAAGTCGTGGAGAAGCTTCGCGGTGTCCCAATCGTACACAACTGTACCGACGGGCACTTCGACCTCGATGCTTTCGCCCTCTCGGCCGGTGCAATTGGACCCCTCGCCGTGCCGACCGCGTTCGGCCTTGTGCTCGGGGTTGTAACGGAGGTGGAGCAGCGTGTTGTGGTGCTGTGACGCGACCATATAGACGTTGCCGCCGCGGCCGCCGTCGCCGCCGGATGGCCCGCCCTTGGCGACAAACTTCTCGCGGCGAAACGCCATACAACCGTTGCCGCCGTCGCCGGCCTTGACCATCACTTTTACTTCATCGATGAACATATTGTGGGTACGAACAAAAAAGAGCCGCCGGAGTACGGCGGCTCAAATCGGAGGTTGCGCGAAAGCTAGCGTAGAGGCTAGGCGGTCGCGATCGAAATAAACTTGCCCAAGCGGCCGCGGTCCCTGAAGACCACAACGCCGGGAACGCGGGCGTACAAGGTGTCGTCCTTGCCGCGGCCGACGTTTTCGCCAGCTTTGTAGGGTGTACCGCGTTGGCGAACGAGGATCGAGCCGCCCGTAACCGTTTCGCCGCCGAAGCGCTTCACGCCCAGCCGTTGCGCGTTGGAATCGCGCCCATTCTTAGATGAACCTAAACCTTTTTTGGATGCCATGACGAGTTCTCCTTACGCCTCGATCCCGGTGACGGTGACCTGGGTGAAATTCTGGCGGTGGCCGATCGTCTTTTTGTACTGCTTCTTGCGCTTGAACTTGAAGACGATGACCTTTTCGCCGCGCCCGTGGGCGTCGATCTTTGCGGTGACCTTCGCACCCGCGCCGCCCGATACTTCGCCGGCTTCGTTGACGACCGCCACTACTTTATCGAATGTGAAATCCGCGCCCGGCTCTCCGGCGAGCGACTCGACCTTCACGGTCGTGCCCGGGGCGACACGATACTGCTTGCCGCCGGTTTCGATCACTGCGTACATTGCTAAACCTCTGGGAAATCCTAATTGGAATGACGAACGAGGAACCACTTACGGGAGGGCAGAAGCTGGGGGATGCACACCATAAGCGCACGCGGGCGTGGCCCGCAACTTCTCATCTTACCGCGAAGGGGCCGGTTCCGCAACCCGGGGGATTTTCTCATACAAGCCTGGAACCGA
>VFZQ01001197.1 GCA_016871135.1 Acidobacteriota bacterium
CGCGTCGTTGAAGTCTTTGGCCTTCATAACCGCCAGCACCGGCCCGAATACTTCCTCTTGCGCCAGTCGCATGTTCTCGGTGACATCGGCGAAAAGCGTCGGCTCGACGAAGTAGCCTTTGTCGTATGCGCCGCCGGTCAGTTGATTGCCGCCGCACACCAGGCGCGCGCCTTCCGCCTTGCCGATGGCGATGTACTTCAAATTCGTTTCGAGCTGGCCCTTGTCGACCGCGGGACCAATGTCGATTCCCGCCTCCATGCCGTTGCCGATCTTCAGCTTCTTGGTTCGCTCCGCCACCGCTTCGACGAACTGATCGTAGATCGATTCCTCGACGATCGCGCGGCTCGTCGCCGTGCACTTCTGGCCCGTCGAAAAGAACGCCGCGTTCACGACGTTTTCAACGGCCGCCTTGAAATCGCAATCGCCGAGCACGATCGTCGGATTCTTGCCGCCCATCTCAAGTTGAATCCGCAGACGGCGTTTCGACGCCTCCGCGTGCAGCCAGTTGCCGATCTCGCAAGAGCCCGTGAAAGACACCGCTTTCAACGGCTTCGCATTCACCAGGGCATTGCCGATCTCGCCGCCCGATCCCGCGATGAAATTCACCACGCCTTTCGGAATACCGGCCTCGTGACACGCCTCGACAATACGCCACGACGACATCGGCGACACCGACGCCGGCTTCACGATCACCGTGTTTCCGCAGATCAGCGCCGGCGCCAGTTTCCACGCCGGAATCGCGATCGGGAAATTCCACGGGTTGATCTGCCCGATCACGCCGATCGGCTTGCGGATCGCGAACATGTGCACGCGTTCGCGCTCACTCGGGACCAAGTGACCCGGCATGCGCGAACCTTCGCTCGCAAAGTAGCGGAAGATGTTGATCGCGCGTCGTACTTCGCCTTTTGCCTCGGGAAGCGTCTTGCCCTCTTCGCGGGTCATCTCTTCGCCGAGCTGATTGAACTTGCTTTCCAGAATGTCGGCAACCTTGAATAGCAGATTGCCACGCGCCGGCGCCGGCATCGTGGCCCATCCGGCGAACGCCGCCTGCGCTGCATCGGCCGCGCGTTCGACATCGGCCGCGCTGCCTTTCACAAAAAGGCCGACTACCTCATCGGTGTTGGCGGGATTGCGATTCTCGAAGGTAGGTCCATCGACCCATTCTCCGTTGATGTAATTACGAAAAACTTCCGGCATGATGAATGCGTGTGTCCTTGAATTGTGAAGCGGGGATTACTTCTTGTTGAAATCTACTTTGGGCGCCTGGCGCGAGGCCGGGTCGGTCTTGAAGTACGCATCGTTCCGTTGAAAACCG
>VFZQ01001198.1 GCA_016871135.1 Acidobacteriota bacterium
GAAGCAAAGCAAAAACCCGAGCGCAGGGGCAAGGCAAACGATCGACCGATCCCGAAACGCCCGCAAGAACGCCGCGAGGTTCACGCCCATGAAACCGATGAACGCGCCAAAGTTCAAGAGCTCCGCGCCAAGCTCGTAGGTCATCAGATACGCCCCGGCAAGCGCGATCGCGCCGATCAGCAGCACGTTGTGCGCGGGGACTTGGCGCACGGCGTCGATGGCGCCGAAGAATTTTTCGGGCAGCACGCCGTCGCGGCCCATGCCGTAGAGCAAGCGCGCGCCGGCCATCTGTCCGCCCGAGCCGGAACCAATCGTTGCGACGAGCAATGTCAAATTCACTGCGTGAAAGAGCCAGATGCCGCCGGCGCGCCCGGCGATGTGCACGTAGGCCGTATCGACATCGGGAAACGCTTCGCCGTGCGGCCAGACGATCTGCGCGACGTACACTTCGATCGCCGACAACACGCCGATCAGTATGCAGACGATTACCGTTGCGCGCGGGATCGTACGCTCGGCGTCGACGGTCTCTTCGCTCAGTGTGGAGATCGCGTCGAAGCCGATAAAAGTGAGGACGGCGAGCGCTGTGGCCGATGAGAACGTCGCCCAGGAGTACGTCGCTGGATCGTAGAACGGCTTGGTGAGATCGGCCGTGGCAAAGAATTTCGCCGACGCGGCGAGCATCCATGCGATGACGCCGAACATAACGATGGCCAGGTTGCGGTGCGTCGCCGCCGCGGCTTGGATGTTGCGAAGGTTCAGCCAAGTGAACAGCAGCGCGAAGAACAACACCCACGCGGGGTAGGGAATCATCGGCAACAAATTCCCCGCGGCCTTCGAACACCAAATCACGCAGATGAGCGGGTTGATCACGTAGTCGAGAAGTAGTCCCCAACCGGTGAGAAAACCGAGCGACGGATGGATCTCCTTGCCGACGTAGGTGTACGCCGAGCCCGCGCTGGGATAGAGTTTTGCCATGCGGCCGTAGCTGATGGCGGTGAGCAACATGCCGATCATGGCGACGAGGATGGTCGACACAACGTGGCCGCCGGCCTTGTTGGAGACGACGCCAAACAGCGGCATGGGCGCGGTGGGCTGAATGATGATCAAGCCCATGAAGATGAGGTGCCGGAGGTGAAGCGCGCGGCGGAGGGCGGGAGAGGACGCCATCGTTGTATTGTCAACGATATGGGTTCCGTTTGGCGGAAGCTGCGGGAGTGGGTTCGCGAACGGATGAAAATTCGCGTGACGTGGGCCGGCTATGCGTTCACGGGCGCGATCGGCGTGACGTTCGCGGTTTCATGGGCGTGAACCTCG
>VFZQ01001199.1 GCA_016871135.1 Acidobacteriota bacterium
AAATCACGACGCACTCCTGCAGGGTTGCCCATATCCCAGTTTACACCGGACGCTTGAAAGTCGTCTCTATATTATGCGGGACTCAATAATGGGGTTGCGATTCGGCATCGTCGGCTATTGGATGAACAGCTACTGGGGCGGTGCGATGGCGGCGCTGGGCGGTGTATTGTTGATTGGTGCGATCGGCCCGCGGCGGCCGTTTCACGGCGTGGCGTTTGGGCTCGGCTGTGCCGTGTTGTTGTTCACACGCCCTTTTGAGGGGTTGATTGCCGTTGTCGTCGTCGTTTTGTCCGCGGGTGTGTGGCGCTTCGGAATGCGCTTGGTTCCCGCTTTTGCGATCGGCGCCGTCGCAATGACGGCGTTCGGCTATTACAACTTCCGGTTGACGGGAGATGCGCTCACGCCGCCCTATCGCGTATCAGCAAAGCTCTACAACGACGGCAACGTGCTGCCGGGCTTGTCGCCTCGCACCAACGTCGAGTTTCGCCACGTCGAACTGCGACGCATGGCCGATGAGTTTGAGGCCGTGAACGGCCGCGTGCTTGCAACGTGGGAGTCGGGCCTGAAGTATTCGTGGAACAAGCTTACGGTGTGGCGGATCAAGCTACTCGGGCCGCTGTTGATAGTTCCGCTGCTTTTCGGGATGTGGCGAGAACGTCGTTACGGCGCGGCATTTGTGTGCGGAATCGCCGGATATGGGGCACATCAGTTCTTTACCGTGCATTACTTCGCGCCGCTACTGGGGCTACAGTGGGTTCTGCTGATGAAAGGATGGCACCGGATGGCGATGTCGCCGCGCGGCGCAAAAGTCGCTTTGTGCATTGGGCTTGGATGTGTCGTGAGCTCTATTTGGCCGTACAATGGCGAAGACTCCGAGCGTACTTGGGGCTGTTGCACCGCGCCCGGCAATGTGCGGCGCGCCGAGTTCGTGTGCAAGCTGGAAGCGATGGGCGGCCGGCATTTGGTGATGGTACGCTACAACGCCAAACACAACATCCATTCGGAGTGGGTCTTTAACGACGCAGACATCGATGCGTCGAAGGTCATTTGGGCGCGCGCCATGTCGGAGACTGAAGACGCGCGGCTGATGCAGTTGTACGAGAATCGCTCAGTGTGGGCGATTAATCCGGACGAAGAAGGACTAGCGTTGCGGCGCATCCGTTGATTTTGGCGTCGGCAGATTTAACGCGATGACCTGGCCTTCCTTCAACAGCCTCGCGCGCAGCAAGTTGTAGTCGACCTGTTGCAAAGGCTTCTTCGCCTCCATCGCCAGCAACGACCCCATCGCCGCGGACTCGCCCAGCGCCATGA
>VFZQ01001200.1 GCA_016871135.1 Acidobacteriota bacterium
CGGGTGCCCGAATGAATCACGACGACTCCCGTCAGCCCGTCCAGTCCGCTGATTGGATCGCCGTTCCGCGACGTCGCCGGATAGCCGGCCGAGGCGAGCACCACGCAGACGCTCCAGCCGTGGGCGAACGAAATCCGGTCGGCATTGAAGCGGCCCATCGCTCCGTCGAGACAAAATGCCGCGAGGTCCCCGCGCAGCAGCGGCATCACTGCCTGGCATTCCGGATCGCCGAAGCGGCAGTTGTACTCGATCACCTTCGGGCCGTCCGGCGTGAGCATCAGGCCGAAGTAAAGAAACCCGCGATACGGCAAGCCGTCGGAAACCAAGCCGTTGACGGTGGGGCGAACGATCTCCCGTTCGATGCGCGAGAGTGTTTCCGCATCGACGAGATCCCTCGATGCGACCGCGCCCATGCCGCCGGTGTTCGATCCGCGATCACCATCCAGCGCGCGCTTGTAATCGCGGGCCGGCACCAGAGGAAGCGCCCGTCCATCGACGACCGCGGCAATCAGCGAAAGCTCGGGGCCCTCGAGAAATTCCTCGACCAACACCCGGCCGTCTCCGAAGCGTCGTTTCTCGAACACTTCTTCGAGAAACTCCTTGGCTTCCGATGCGTTCTGGCAAACCGCCACGCCTTTGCCGGCGGCGAGTCCGTCGAATTTCAGGACAGTCGGGTAATGCCCGCCGATCGCCGCCATTCCTTCCTCGACTGAGGAAACCAGTGTTGAACTGCCGGTGGGGATGCCGTGCCGGAGCATGAACTCCTTGGCGAATTGCTTGCTGGCTTCGAGCCGCGCGGTTTCCTTTGGCGGACCCCAGCACGGAATGCCCGACGATTGGCAGAGGTTGGTGAGACCGATGCCCTCGACCAGACAGCTTTCCTCGCCGGCCACGCAGAGGTCGATCGAATGCCGTGTCATCCAATCGACGAGCGTCGGCAGGTCCGTGGCATCGACGCGGGTGGCGATCTCCGCGATCGCATCGCTGCCGGGGTGGCAGAACAACTCCGGTTTGGAAGGCGAATCGGCAAACGCCCTGAGCAGCGCGTGTTCCCTGCCGCCCTTGCCCACCACGAGGATCTTCATCTGCGGAGGTTTTCGATGAATTGGATGCGCGACTCAATTCCTTATTTTGGTGATTTGCCTGTATGTTCCGGGCCGGATATGACGGTTGATTTGAACATTGTCGGCTGATGATTCCCCGGTTATCCTGTTCCCATCAGTCGATTCAGATCCATTGCGCTGGTCGCGGTTTCTTACGCGCTGATCCCTGCGGCGGTTGCCAATGTCGCGCCGCGGCCCAACATCA
>VFZQ01001201.1 GCA_016871135.1 Acidobacteriota bacterium
GCCGGCGGTGTTTCCTTTTTTTGGCACTCGAGCGTGAGGTCCGAGTCGGTGATCGCAAGGGGGGATAGGGAGCGGAATCGCCCAGGGACCGCGCGAACCGGGTGTTTTCGGCCAGTCCTGGACACCATGCGCGACGCGCCGGGCGGGGCTGATAGATTCAACTGCGCGGAACGGGATCGCCGACGCGGAGTCGATCCTTGGGAAGGCTGCCTTCTTTAACGCAGCCGGTAGATGGCAGTCGAGCCTGAGCGGAAGACCTCGATTAGCCGCGGATCGCTCCTAAATTTTTGGTGGAGCTTCTTGTTTTCGTCGGCGGGCATGTCGCGAGCGAAGTCCCAATCGTTGAGCAAGAAGTATTCGAGTTTGAGGGGCAGCGCATGAACGGAGGCTTCGGCGTAGTCGGCGGTGCGGGCGGCGTGATCTTCGCGATACCAGTGAATGGTCGTCAGCATCATGCCGGCGCCGCGGCGGCCGGTACGAAGGTACAGAAGCGGATCGTTTTCGGCGAGGAAACGCGCCGTTGGGGGGAGTTGCTCGCGGATCCACCGCATGGCTGGTTCCGAATCGGCCAGCCGCTGCGCGTGCTGTTCGTAGAATCCTTGAAGCGTAACGGTCAGGAGGTCGAATTGACGCCAGCCGCAGTTGGCCAGAGCGGCCGTGACGAGGGACGCCATGATCGCGCCGGCGATTTTTTGTCCGACCGCTTTTCGCCTGAAAACGGAAACGACGTTGGCGGCGAGACCTCGCATCTCCGTCCAGAAGCCGAGGAGCCACAAGGGCGCGATGGGGAGCATGAATCGCTCGTTCGGTGGGAAGTGCCAAAAGACGAGCATGGCGATGTAGCTGACCGCGAAGAGAGCGTACGTGAATATCGGGGACCGCCAGTCCTTGCGAGCGAGTTTGACCACGCCGGACGCTCCCGCGATTCCGATGGTTAAAGCGAGGACCTTTTCGAACACCGAGAGCGACGTGTTGGGGAGAATGAACGCTCCGAGGCCGTGAAAGACGCCGTCCAGATTCTTCCACAGGTAAAGATATGCCTCTTTCCAACTAAAGATGCGGAGGTAGTAGCCGAAGTAGTTGGTGTAGTAAAGCGTAATGGAGTCGGCGCCAGGCGCGCGGTTCTTCGCCGACCAGTAGGCCCAGCCCGCGACGACGGGGAGGAAGACCACGCAGACGGCTAGGAGTTCCCGCCAGCGCCGGTCGCCGTTGGTCTGCTTGATGAGTGCGCAGAAGACGGCGGCTGGCAGCAGCGCGATCCCGGCGGTGCGCGATAAAAAGGCGAGGGCGGCCAGAGCGCCCGC
>VFZQ01001202.1 GCA_016871135.1 Acidobacteriota bacterium
ACTCGTTGAACGAGGGCGCGCGCGGCTATCCCAAGCTTGTCGAGTTCACAGTGATTCCCGGCGAAAAGGAAGGCTTCCGGATGATCGTCAACGAAATTCCGTATTCGAGCACGCCATCGCTGCGCGGGCTCTGCGTCGGCATTTCGAGCGATCCATCGACTGGACAGCCTGGGCCGCTGTTTCCGCCCGTGCCGCCCCGGCCCGACTCGTTCATTCTGGCCGATCGCTTGGCGGGCGTGCAGTTTTTCTATCGCGAGACACTTCCGGCGCCTCTCTATGAACGCTGGCACACCAAGTGGCTCTACAACAAGCTTCCGAGCGCGGTGCGCATCCAGATGCTCCCGCTGGAGCAGACGCCCGCGAATTTGCAAACTTCGAGCGTGACGATTCCGATTCGAATTACGGCGAACCCTCTTTATGCGCACACGGACTGAAAAAGGCGGCGCGCTACTCACGGTGCTTTGGCTCAGCGCGGCACTGTCGGCGATTGCGTTCTCGGTGGCGTCCACCGTGCGCAGCGAGACCGAACGCACCTCGACGCACATCGATCAAGTGCGCGCGTATTATCTCGCCACCGGGGCGATCGACCGCGCCTTGATGTGGATTCAGATCGGTCCGAACGCCAGGCGGCCGGATGGCACGCCGATGTTTTACGACTACGGCTGGCCGGTGTTGCCGATGCAGTTCCCGTCGGGCATGGCGACGGTCGAGGTTATTCCGGAAGCGTCGAAGCTCAACGTCAATCGGGCGACAGCGGCCGAACTCGGCAACATGCTGCTGGCGATGGGCATCCCACCCGCAAGCGCGCAGGAAATTGTGCCGGCAATTATTGATTGGCGGTCGCCTCGGCCCGGGCCAGGCCCGCTCGACCAGCTTTATTTGACCCTGGGTCCGACTTTCCGGCCGCGCCATGCGTCCTTGGAACAGATCGAAGAGCTTCTGTACGTCCGCGGGGTCACCCCGGAGATGTTCCACGGCACCTGGTCGCGGAATGAAGCGGGCGCTCTTATCAGGCTCCCCGGCCTCAAAGACACCCTCACCGTGTACGGATTCAACAACACCTACGACGCCAACACAACTCCGGTTCCGGTGTTGATCGCCGCGGGAGTTCCGCCCGATGTCGCGGCGGCGCTTGATGCGCGCCGGCGGCAGCGGCCGTTTTTCAAGCAGGAAGAATTGAACCCGTTTATGGGTCCGGCGCAGGGCAAGTTGAGGCTGGGCGGCAACTCGATCTTCACACTGCGCGCGACGGCGACCTTGCGAGCGCAGACGCCGACGGGCTTTTCCGACGTGCGGCGATCGG
>VFZQ01001203.1 GCA_016871135.1 Acidobacteriota bacterium
TCTCCTGTTCTCGTCTTGACAACAAGATCATCCGACAGACGACCGGTGGTTTCAAAATTTCAAATGTTTTTGGCTAGGTTTCACACCCGACAAGTTACAAATGGAAGCCGTCGACGCCACCGAAGTTACTGTGCCCGCGCCATCATCTTCGCCAGCGCCTGCAAGCGCCAATCGAAGGAACTCGCCCGCAAATGCAAGGAGTTCGCCGCGCAACTCGGCCTCCAAGCCCAACCCGACGGCGCAAGTTTCACACCTGCCCAACGGGCGCTTGGTACCGCGGGCGCCTCGTAGCGCGTACTTCCATTCGAAAGCGCTGCCAACCTGGCGGCTGAGATGCAAATGCTGTGGCCTAAGTCCAGGCCTTCCACAAACAAAAGACGGCAACGCCAAAAAAGGGGAGTGTGCCCGGCCAGTCGCCAAGGTAGTCGTCTGGAATCGCCTGGCCCGGATCGGTGCGCCGATACGCGATCGGAATCTTCTCGTCGACCGCGATGTAGCGACTCCGCCTGGGGCGGTTGAGTTTGATCGTCGACTCCACGGTACGACCGCTCTGCGTTTGATACCGGATTTCCGCCCGATAGGCGTTGGGAAATCGATGACTCATATCGACGGCAAAGACCGTCGCTTGGGTGGAAACCGGGTCCAGAAGGACTGGGACGGATGGAACGACGACCCATAGTGCCGGAATCCCAAACAGAACGGCGACGGCGAAGAGACCGATACGCCCGCCCGGTGTCACTCTACCGTCTCGAGTCCATCGGCCCTTCAAGGATTGTGTCATTAGCGGTAAAGCAGCGCGTTGAACAGCAACTTAAAGGTCAGATAACTCTGCGCACGGTATTGCGGGCGCATCCCGAACAGGATCGCGCGCCCTTTCCCCACGGGGATATCGAGGAGAGCCGATTTTCCGGCGATATGTTGTTCACCCAATAGCCAGCCCGATGCGAGGACCTTCGTCGCGGCGTAGTTGGCGGCGCTGTGCAGGCTGTCCCACGCGGGCGAGGCTTCAGCCCAGATTGCGAACTCGGCGGGCAATCCGTAGCCGAGCGGGTGGCCTTGCTTCATCCGAACATTCAATAGCGACCCGGGGCAATAGAAATCGCGGTTGGAGACTCCGCTCAAGACGTTCTTCGCTTCGATGCCGAGCCGCTGAGAGGCGTACTCCGACGACTTGTTCAGGAACACCAGCGTGCCGCCGCTTTCGGCGAACGCTCGCAACGCCTTGGCGCCGTCTTCGCCGACACCGCCGGTCACGTTGTCCGGCATCGATCCCTTGAAGTACCCGGCGTGAATGGAGCC
>VFZQ01001204.1 GCA_016871135.1 Acidobacteriota bacterium
CGATGGCGTCGACGCGGCGCAATTTGTTCATGCGGTCGAGCGTGATGGCGGCGCTGTGCACGCGCATCTTCGAAACGGGCTCGCGTACGCAAATCGTTCCGATGACGCGATTGACGCGCATGTCGACGTTGATGGCGTCGGCGGCGCGGTGTTGATCGAGATGATCGACGACGAGCACGGGGCGGTAGGAGCGCGAATCGCCTTGCACGCCGACCGAATGCACCGGCGCGATGATACCGAGATTGGTAGGCGTGAGGGGTTCGTCGATATCGGCGCAGAGACAACGAATGGCGAGGCCGGGGCCGGGAAAGGGATGGCGTTCGAGGAACTCGGCGGGCAGTCCGAGTTCGCGGCCGATCTCGCGGACCTCGTCCTTGTAGAACTGGGTCAACGGCTCGACGATTCGATTTTCATCGATCAACTTCTGAATTCCGGCGACGCGGTTGTGATGCGTCTTGATGAGGTCGGCTTTGGCGGTGCCGCCGCTTTCAATGGTGTCGGGGTAGATGGTTCCCTGCCCAAGAATCCACTGCCCGTCGAGGTAGTGGCCGGACTCCAAAATCCGCTGCTGAATCTCAACAAACTTTTCGCCGATGATGCGGCGCTTGCGCTCGGGCTCGGTGGCGCCTTCCAACGCTTTCAGGAACTCGTCGCGGGCGTCGACGACCTCGAAATTGCGCGCGCCGAGGGAGGCGAAGATGCCGCGGACGAATTCGGTCTCGTCCTCGCGCATCAACCCCGTGTCGACGTAGGCGCCGTGGACGCGATCGTCGCTTAACGCCTTCAGGCAGAGCGTATAGGCGACCGTGGAATCGACGCCGCCGGAGACGAAGAAAAAAATATTGCGGCCGGCGGCGACGTCGACGATGGATTTCTCGACAACGGGTACCCGGCTGGCCGGCGCCCAATCCCGGGTGCAGCCGCAGATATCGAAGAGAAAGTTGTGCAGGACTTTGCGGCCCTCGTGCGTGTGCACGACTTCCGGGTGAAACTGCACGGCGTACTTTCGGGCTTCCGTGTTGCCGATGGCGGCGATCGAGCAGGTGTCGGTGGAAGCGAGAACTTCGTAACCCGATGGCGGCGCGTAGACGGTGTCGCGATGGCTCATCCAGACCTGCTTGTGATCGGCGACGCCTTTCAGCAGCGGCGACGCGGCCTTTAGATCGAGGTGGGCGATTCCGTACTCGCCTTTATCGCCCTTGCGGACCTGGCCGTCGAGGAGATACGACATTAACTGCTGGCCGTAGCAGATGCCAAGGACGGCTTTGCTGGAGGCGAGAACAGCGGGGTCCATGGTC
>VFZQ01001205.1 GCA_016871135.1 Acidobacteriota bacterium
CGTTTAGAGATGGACCGCGCGCCGTCAGCGGCCTCGTGCTCGCGAATGGCGATCTATTGAGCCCCCTGGATGTGTTGGGATCGAGTTGGAACGCCGACCTGGTCGTTCTTTCCGCGTGTGAAACCGCCCTGGGTCCGCACTTGCGGGGCGAAGGACTACAAGGAATGACGCGCGCCTTCCTCTATGCGGGAGCGTCCTCGGTGGCGGCGACGCTTTGGCCCGTCGACGACGCCGCTACGCGTCTGTTGATGACCGACTTCTACCGACGCGTACTGAGCGGGTTGGCGCCGGGCGACAGCCTGCGTTCGGCCAAACTCTCGCTGCTCGACTCGCTGCCGCACGCGCATCCCTACTACTGGGCGGCGTTCGTATTGACGACCGCTACTTGACGATGAAACGGTAGCTCTCTTCCGCTCCGCCGCAGCGAAGCGCCAACCGGTAATCGCCCGGTCCCGCGAACCCTCGCGGTATGCGGACAACAAACTCGCCGGCCTCGCCGCGCCGGGCATCGCCCGCCGTCCAAACCGTGGCCCCCGCGGACGTCAACGAGACGGCGCACACTTCGCGAGTGACCGGCAGCCTGGAGTTAAGGACGAGTATCGTCTCGCCCGATCCGATCGCCAACGGTTGTTGCGCGCCGCCGCGTTCAATCCTCGATTCGGGCAACAGATCGAGCAGCACTCCGCCCGCACCCGGTTGCCGCAGCGCTCGAATCTCACTCGCCAACTCGCGATTGGACGCTAGTATCGCCTCCTCGCGCTCCTTCCACATCCACCCCGCTGCCGACGCTCCGGCAATTACGGTAAGTGCGGCGGCGATCGCCCACGGCTTCCATCGCGAACCCGCCTCGGGCATCGTGGCGCGGCTCTCCCGTACCAGCTGCACTTCGGTCCGGCATCGTTCGCAGTTGCGCAGGTGCGCGTCGATCGCGGCTGCCTCGGAACCATCGAACAGCCCTCCGTAAACATACGCGGTTATGCGCGCCGGCTCGGGATGCTCGGCAAGCTCTTCCATCCACTCGCACGTGGCCTCGTATTCGGAACGGCACGCGGTGCAATCGCGAACATGCTCGATTACTTCGCTTCGTTCGCCGGGCGGCAACGTGGAGTTCGCCAGCCAGGGCAATCGCTCTTTAATGTCGTCGCATTTCAACGCCACTCCTCCTTTCCGACAGGGTCGATCACGCTTCGATTGTTACTCATGACGCCCTCTTTGTTCGAGCGCTTTTTGCCGGCAACGCAATACTCTTACCCGGAGTGTGCCCGCGGTAACACCCGGTTCGCGCGCATGGACTCGT
>VFZQ01001206.1 GCA_016871135.1 Acidobacteriota bacterium
GGCATGTGCGGCTTGTGGAAACCGAGCGTGAGGAAGAATGGCTTGTCGCGTTTTTTTCCGAGTTCGGCGATGCCGTAATTGGCAATGTGCGTGTCGGGCACCGCGTCGTCGCCGCCCTCGATGATGCCGAAACGAATGCCGCCGATGCTGCGGTCCTTGACCTTCGCGTCACCGTGATCTCCGCCGCGTTCCCGGCCGCCGGTAGCCGTCCATTGCTCCGGGAAACCCAGCCCGCCGTGCCAGAGCTTGCCCATCCCGAGCGTTTCGTAGCCCGCATTCTTGAACTGCATGACGAGCGAGTCGCCCGCCTTGATGACGGCCTCAAAGGGCTGGCCGTTGTCGTAAATGCCCGTGGTGGACGGCCGCATGCCGCTGAGGAGGGCGGCCCGCGACGGATTGCAGACCGGCGCGGCGCAGTGCGCATTGGCAAACGACACGCCCATCTTGGCGAGGCGGTCGAGGTTTGGCGTCTTCGTCTGCTTGTTTCGCCCGAGATGGCCGACCCAGTGATTGAGGTCATCCGCGGCAATGAAGAGGATGTTTGGCCTGGCTTGGGCGGATGCGGGCGCACTGGCGCCATCCGCGGCAGAAAGATTTCCGGTCAGGAGCGAAAGCGCGGCGGCAAGGCCAAGAGCCAAAAATGCCGCGCCGCGTGCGAGAAGCTTTCGATGGTTCATCATTGGCTTCAAAGTGATTTCAGAAAAGCGACGAGATCCGGCGCCATCGAGACGATCACCTTGTTGTCGATCACGGCGACGCCCATCGGCGAGCGCAGAAACGGCTCCTGCACGAAGGTCCACGACTTGTCCGCTTTCCCATCGCCGTCCGTGTCCTGCAACACGACGATGCGATCGCCCTCGGGCTGGCGCTCGTAGTGCCTGCGATAGTTGACGCCTTCCGCCACCCAGAGGCGCCCGAACTGATCCGTGTCGATGTTCGTTGGGTTCTTGATCGCTGGCGAAGAGGCCCAAACCGTGACTTCCAGATTGGGATCTTCGGTGGCAAACAGCGAAGCCGGGACAATCGTTTCCCGCGGCGTCGCTGCTGCGCTCGGAAGAGTTGCATTCGCCACCGCCGTGGCGATCACGAGGAGATGAGTGGGTCTGAGATTCATGGTTATGCTGTGTGCTTGTCAGCGGTCGAATTGATTGACCCGCCTTTGGTCGAGATGGCTGACCCACCCTGGCCGACATGTTTCCTTTAAATCACTCCCTTATCACGTTGTTGCGGAATGATTTAAAGAAAACATGTCTCTTTTTGCGAGAATGAGCGACGGGTCAATCATTTCGACCCC
>VFZQ01001207.1 GCA_016871135.1 Acidobacteriota bacterium
AACGCGTCATCGTCAGCCAGTTGCACCGCTCGCCGGGCGTGTTCTTCGAAAAGGTCGCCGCGCAAGGCTACTTCCTCGGAAAAATCATCCCCTACCGCGGCTCGTGGGTCGAGTTCGAGTACGACAACAAGAACCTGCTCTACGTCCGTATCGATCGCAAACGCAAGTTCTACGGCACCGTATTCCTGCGCGCGATGGGTCTGAAGACCGACGAGCAGATCCTCCGCACGTTCTACGGCGACACCACCACCAAGATCTCGCTGACCAAAGACCGCAAGATCATCTGGAACATGGCGCAGGCCGGCGGCCCCGGCCGCGGCGCGTTGCGCGACATGAAGCTCACCTACGCCGTGCAGGCGAAATCGGGCGAAGTGGTTATCGCCAGCGGCAAGAAGGTTACCGGGCGGCTTCTGAACGAACTCGCCAAGGCGAAGATCGAGAAGTTCGAAATCGCCGCCAACGATCTGGAAGGCGCGCTCGCGCTGGCCGATGTGATCGACATGGAGACGGGTGAAATTCTGCTCGAAGCCAATCGGGAGATCACACCCGCCGCCATCGGCCGTTTCTTCGATTCCGGCATTCAGAAGGTCGAAGTCTTCTTCCCCGAGCGCGACGAAGCCGGCAACGTTCTTTCGAAAACCCTCGATAAGGACGGCGTAAAGGCGCAGGACGAAGCGCTGCTGGAAATCTACCGCAAGTTGCGCCCCGGCGACCCGCCCACCCGCGACACCGCCACGCAGCTCTTCCAGGGCATGTTCTTCGATGCCCGCAAGTACGACTTCTCGCGCGTCGGCCGCATGAAGTTCAACATCAAGCTGCACGACAAAGCCGACGCCACGCCGCTCGACAAGCGCACGCTCGATGAAAAAGACTTCGTCGACACGATCCTCTATTTGCTCCGGCTCCGCAAGGGTCTGGGCGCGGTCGACGACATCGATCACCTCGGCAACCGCCGCGTTCGCGCGGTGGGCGAACTGCTCGAAAACCAGTTCCGCATCGGCCTGGTCCGCATGGAACGCGCGATCAAGGAAAAGATGTCGGTCAGCCAGGAAATCGCCACGGCGATGCCGCACGACCTGGTGAACGCCAAGCCCGTCATGGCCGCCATCCGCGAGTTCTTCGGCTCCTCGCAGCTCTCGCAGTTCATGGACCAGACCAACCCGCTGTCGGAAATCACCCACAAGAGGCGCCTGTCGGCCCTTGGACCGGGCGGTCTTTCGCGCGAGCGCGCCGGCTTCGAAGTCCGCGACGTGCACCCGACTCACTACGGCCGTATCTGCCCGATCGAAACG
>VFZQ01001208.1 GCA_016871135.1 Acidobacteriota bacterium
CGGCCGGTTTTTCCCCGACGATTCCACCGACAAAGGCCGCCTGCTGAGCGCCGGCTACCATAACGTCCACGGCTTCTATCGCGACGACACGGCGCTGCAAGAGTTGATTCTCGACGACAAGGCTAAGGCGGAACTCGACCGCCTTTGGATCGAGTTCGATTTCGTCGGCGAATACTCGGCGCGCACTTGGGTTCAGTACTTCGTGAATCAGAGCGGCGCGGTGCTTGGCAAAGGCGCCGAATCCGGTTCGCCCCGGCCCGAAGGCCATGAGATCACCGGCACCGAAGTGATCATGGGCCTGAAAAAGCTGCACCTTGAAAAGGCCGCCGCCGATTCTACGAACGATCCCCATGCCGAGACCGCAATCGTCAGGCATTTTGATGGATACGATCGCACTCTGCGGTCGCTTGAGAAAATGCGCGTCGCCGCCGAGCCGCGGCATCTCGATTCGCTATTGCAGTTCGCCGGCAAGGCCTATCGCCGCCCGCTGACCGCGGCCGATCGCGATGGCATCGCGAGCTACTACAAGACGCTGCGGAGCAAGAACGAGCTATCGCATGAAAACGCCGTGCGCGAGTCGATTGTCAGTGTTTTGATGGCGCCCGATTTCTTGTATCGCATCGATCTGCCGGGCTCTCGAACCACAACTTCTTCGGTGGTAAAGCCGACAACGCCGGTGCGCAGCGAACCGCTCGGCGCACTCGCCGTGGCGAATCGCTTGAGCTATTTCTTGTGGTCCAGCATGCCGGATGAAGAGCTCTTGAAGCACGCCCAGTCCGGAGCGTTGTTGCGGCCGAACGTGTTGCTCGCACAGACGCGCCGCATGATGAAAGATCCGCGCGTGCGCGGCTTCGCAACCGAGTTCACTGGCCACTGGCTTAATTTCCGGCATTTTGAAAAGAGCAACTCGGTCGATCGCTCGCGGTTCCCCGAATTCACCGACGAACTGCGCGAGGCGATGTTCCAGGAGCCGGTCCGGATGGTGGAAGACGCGATCGCGACGAATCGTTCGGCGCTCGATCTGCTGCTCGGCAAACACACGTTCGTGAATCCGGTGCTGGCGAAATTCTATGGCATGCCGGTGGAGAACAAAGACCCCAAACAGTGGACTCGGATCGACGATGCGCAAAAGTACGGCCGCGGCGGACTGCTGCCGATGGCCGTGTTTCTGACTCTGAATTCGCCCGGTCTGCGCACTAGCCCGGTGAAGCGCGGTTACTGGGTAGTGCAGAAGGTGCTGGGCGAAGTGATTCCGCCGCCTCCGCCGGTTGTCCCCGAGTTGCCGCACGACG
>VFZQ01001209.1 GCA_016871135.1 Acidobacteriota bacterium
GAGCAGGGCGTGGCGCGCAATATCTTCAATACGACGAGCATCATCGATCAGGTGACGACGCTGTTCCCGAGGCAGGCGGCGCTCAACGGCACGCCGAACTTCGTGTATGACAACCTGGTTGCGCGCGCCAATGACTCGCGTATCGATGTGCCGAAGATCGACAAGATCGGTCTCGTGCGCACGGTCACGCGTTTCTCGGTGGCTGGCACCTATGAATTCGGCAACGGCTACGAAGTGGCCTTCCAGGCGGGCAAGAACGAGCTGAAGGCGAACTGGATTCGTCCCTTTGGTCTGACCCCGGCCGGCTACTGGATGTCCCGCGATCCGCAAGACTCCGAAGACGAGAGCTACGAGCTGCGTATCACTTCGCCGCGCGATTCCAAGCTGACTTGGCTCGCCGGCGTCAACTCGTACGAGCAGACCTTCCTGCAGTCGGGTTCGGGCGGTGACGCCACCTGGCTCTGCTTTGCGCTGTCGGGCACGATCGGTGCGCCGTGCTCGAAGGCGAATTTCTTCACGCCGAACAGCCTTGCGCAGAACACCGACAAGGTCAAAACTGAAGGGCTGTTCGCATCGGTTGCCTATCAGTTCACGGATGCTTGGTCGGTCAGCATCGAGGGTCGCAAGCAGAATGACAAAACCACGCGCGCGATCTTCTCGGCAACGCCGACCAGTATCGAGGACGACAGTTTCTTGCCGCGCGCCATTCTGCGTTGGACGCCAAGTGACGAGACCAACGTCTACGCGAGCTACGCCAAGGGCATTCTCCCGGGCGTCATCAACGCCGAGGTCGCTCAGGCGACGGCGCGTGAGGCCGCGCAGTACCAGCGTCTTTTCCCGGGGATCGCCGGCGTTGTTGAAGGCGACAAGCTCGACATGTACGAACTCGGCTGGAAGCAGCAGTGGCTCGACCGTCGCGCGCAGACCAGCGTGGCCGTCTACTGGGGCAAGTGGGAGAACCAGAAGGGTCGTTCCGCGTTCGTCATTCAAGAAGATTGCGGTTCGTTCGCTCACGGCGGCGTGCCGGGTGCCACGGCGTCGAACGGTTGCGCGAGTGGCCCGACCGGTCTGCCGGCGGTCATCGCCACGGGCCCATCGGCGGGTCAGCCGTTCTCCAATACGCGTAACGCCAACGTCCCGGGTGATTCCACGCTGACCGGCGTCGAGTTCGAAGGCTCGGTGATTCTCTCCGAGGGTTGGGATCTGCGCGGCACGCTCACCTGGGCGAAGTCCGAGTACGACGACTTCATCTTCAACTTCGTGCAGCCGATTGCGGGCTTCACGCAGAT
>VFZQ01001210.1 GCA_016871135.1 Acidobacteriota bacterium
CTCAGAAAGCGCCCGTAGTTCATGTTGGCGACGCCGGCGACGAACGGCGCGAACGTTCGGATGATCGGCACAAAGCGCGCGTAGATGATCGTCTTGCCGCCGTGCTTTTCGTAGAACTCCTGGGTCTTGATGAGGTGCTCGCGTTTGAAGAGTTTGCTGTCGGGGCGCTTGAACACACCAACGCCGGCTTTCTTGCCGAGTAGGTAGCCGACGCCGTCGCCGATGATCGCGGCGGCGATCAAGACGGCCATGATCGCCGGAAGATTCAGACCGCCCGCGCCGGCGACAACGCCGACGGTGAAAAGCAGCGAATCGCCCGGTAGAAAGAATCCCGCCAATAGTCCGGTCTCGGAGAACACGATGCCGAACAGCAGGGCATAGCCGTGCCACCCGCTGAACACGGTCGTGAGAAGCTGCCGCAACTGATCCGGATTCGTAAGAGTCCGGAGGAATTCAATCAGCGTTTGCACCATGCCGGGCTAGCTGCGATAGCTATCGAGCATGCGCTTGATGGCGTCCTGATTAATCTTGACCTTGCCCCGGTCGATCAGCTTGGCGACGATGCCGTCCTCGAAGAGATCTTTACGCTCTTGCGCGCGGCGGCCCTTGAGGTTGGAGAGAATTTGCTCTTTTTCTTCGGCGAACTTCGCCATGTCGGCTGGCGTCTTGGTGAGTAGCTTGGCGACGATAATTTGATCGCTAATCTGCAGCGGTCCAATCATGGCGCCCGGCTCCTTCGTGAACAGTTCGGTGAAGTGCGTGCCGGTGCCGATGCCCTCGGCGGCGCCGTCGCGAGTAAAGTCGTTGGACGCTTTGACCTCCACGCCGACGGCCTGCGCGATCTTCTTCAGGTCCGCGCCCTGCTTAACGAGGTCTTCCACTTCCTTCTGCTTCTTGGTGAGCAACTCCTGGCCCTTTTGCGCGCTCAGCGCCGAACGCACCTGACCTTCCACTTCGGCCAGTTCCGCCGGGCGAGCCGGCACGATGTTGTTCACGATGGCGAAGGCCATGCGGTTGCCTTGCGCAACGACGAGATTAGTGATCTTGCCCTTCTCGGCGGTAAAGACGGCGGAGTCGAATTCGTCGACAACGCCGATTTCGGGGATCGGAGCGCGCGAGGAGGCTTCGTTAACGTTGTAGTGCGCGAGATTGTACTTCGCGGCGATGGCCGCTGCATTACCCGGCGACTTCATCAGTTCATTGCGGGCCTGTTCGGCGGCGGCCTCGACTTTCGACTGCGCCTGCTGCTTCTTCATCTCGGTGGCGAGTTCGGCTTTCACTTCCTCGAA
>VFZQ01001211.1 GCA_016871135.1 Acidobacteriota bacterium
TTCGTGTGCTTGGCGGCTCACGTTTGGAGTTTCTCTGATGGACTCCCGGAAATGTCAAACTGCTACTGCCACCCCGGCACAGCCGGGGGGCCTCTTACGTTAGGCTAGGGCCAGCCGGCATTGGACGACTCGAAAGAAACGCCGCCGACGCCGATGCGGCGCTTGCCAAGTCAAAGGAGCGCCTCGCCGAAGAAAATGCCAGAGTCGAGAGCCTTCAAAATCGAATCTCCAGACTTGAGGCCGAGAAACCGAAGTGGGACGCGTGGTCGCAAGCCGTGGATCGCCTCGACGCGGTGCGCAGGGAGTTGAAGGAATTGCGCGGCGAACTCGAGCGCTTGGCCGGCGAGCGCCAGAAGAAGATCGCCGAGCTCGACATCGAGTTTGAGCGCCTCGCCGAAGTGCGGTGGAGTCCGGATCCCGACGACGCCCGCGCAGCCACCGCGCGCATGGGCGAAATCAAGGCCGAGATCGCCGCAATCAAGGCGGACGGCGTAACGCAGGACGCCGCCATCAATACCAGAATCTCCGACAAGCTCGTCGAAGAGCATTTCGGGAACACCGAGGTCACCCGTCTGTCCGACCAGTTGGACAACTCCCTTGACCCGCGCGAGATTCCCCAGCGTCAGCGGCAACTGGCCGAAGCCGAGCAAGCCGCGGCCGCCTCTGAACGAGCCGTCGCCGATGCCTTGCGAGACAGCGAGCGCGCCACCGGATTGCTGAACTCGACGCGCGCCGAAATGCAAGCGCTCGACAACCGCATTGCCGGCGCGCGCCGGTCGGTGGAATCGACAAAAGCCGAAGTAAGCAGCCTGGAGAACCGCATCCAAGAACTGGAAGCGCAGCGGCCGATCTGGGATGAGATCGATGCGCTGAAAAAGCGTATCAACGAGCTTGAGCAGGAGGCGATGGACCTCCGCGTCAAGGACTACGATCTTGAGACAGCCTTCGACGCCAGGAAGGCCGCCCTCGAAGCCGAGAAAGCCCGGCTCGCCGCCGAACTCGACCAAATCAGAAGCTCCGGCGCCGCCGCGCGCGTGCAACAACTCACCGAACAGATCGATGACGTAAACACGCAACTCGCTCGTCACGACATCGAGGCCCAAAATGCTAAAGCCGAAATGACCCAACGCATCGAAGCCAAGCTCGTCGAAAAAGACGCGGCGCTTGCCGATCGAAGGGCCATCGAACGCACTCTGGATCCCGCCGACGAGCCCGCCCAACTTCCCCAACGCCGTGCCGAGTTCGACCAAAAGCGCGCCGACGCCGACGCCGCCCAACGCGATCTCGA
>VFZQ01001212.1 GCA_016871135.1 Acidobacteriota bacterium
CAATGGCCATTGGCAAAGCCGCCAAGCCGCCCGTGCGCCTGGGCTTTATGTACATGCCGCACGGCGTGATCATGGACCAATTTTGGCCTGCCGACGCGGCGAGTTTCCGCACGTCGCCACCACCGGCGCTGGAATCGTTGCGGCCGGTACTCGATCAGTGTCTGTTGATGAAAGGGGTCTCCGGCGTGCCGATCGCGCCCTTTAACGGCGCGCCGCACGCGTTGGAGTTATCGACATGGCTGACGGCGTCGCTGCCGGCCCCCGATCGGCGGAACGAGATCAGCATCGCGATATCGGCCGACCAGATTGCCGCGAACCACGTGGGCGCCTTTACTACGCTGCCATCGCTCGAGTTGGCGACGATGCCCCAGACGTGGAAGGAGAATCAGGAAGGACTGAACGAGGCCTACTATTCGCATTGCAGTTTCCGGTCTCCGACGCAGGCCGTGCCCGCCGAGGTGAATCCGCGAAACGTGCTGTACCGGCTCTTCAACAAGCGGGAATCGGAGCGAGAGTCTTCGACCATGAGCGCGTTGGATCGCAGTCTGCTGGACATTGTTCTGGGCGGCGCGCGCGAACTACGCCGCACGTTGCCCACCACCGACCAGCGAAAGCTGGATGAATACCTGGACAGCGTACGCTCGGTGGAACGCCGCATCGCCGCCATCGAGTACCGGCAGAAGGAAGCGGCGCTGGAGAAGGCCGGCGTCAGCGCGAGCAAACGCCACGCCTCCGATTCGCCGCCTATCGAAATCAAGATCCCGGAAGGCGATAAGCGCAGCGAATACATGCAGGTGATGTGCGACCTGAACGTGCTGGCGTTCCAGACCGATACGACTCGTGTCAGCACGTACATCGGCTCCACGCCGAACGGGGCGTCCTATCCGGAACTCGGGTTTAACGACCAGCATCACTCACAGACCCACCATGCCAACGAGGCGGAGAAGGTCCGGAAGGTGGCGGCCATCACTGCATTCAACATCGCGCAGTTCGCCTACATGGTGAAGAAGATGCACAACCTGCGCGAGGCCGAAGGCACGCTGCTCGACAACTGCATCATGATGTGGGGATCGGGGCTTGAAGACGGCAACAAGCATACCCGCGAAAACCTTCCCTTCGTGATCGCCGGGAAGGGTGGCGGGTCGATCAAGACCGGCCGATTCCTGCCGGATACGAAGGGGAATCAAGGGGATCTGATGACGACGTTGCTTGCGTGCGCCGGAATTCCGATCGACCGCCCTGTCGGCATCGCGACCAAGCAGTTCGAAGAGATCAAGGCCTAGCCAAA
>VFZQ01001213.1 GCA_016871135.1 Acidobacteriota bacterium
AGTCCGCTCATAGCGAGCGTCATCGATTTCGTGCGCGTCGGCGCGTCGCCGCGCTTTACCTCCACGCCGATCAACTTCCCGCGCCAGTGAACGAGAAAATCCAATTCGCCGCCCGTGTGCACAGCCCAGAAATAGACGTTTCGCTCGCCAACCAGACGAATCAACTCTTCCAGCACGAACCCCTCCCAGGAGTAGCCAAGTTTGGGGTGTTCGAACAGTTGATCGAAGTCGACGAGCCGCAGGAGCGCGTGAAGAATTCCGGTGTCGCGGATATAAACTTTCGGCGCTTTCACTTCGCGTTTGTCTATGTTGACGTGCCAGGGCCGAACCACGCGGATCATGAACGCACGTTGCAGAAACTCAAAATAAGAAAGCACCGTTTTGTTGTGCAGCGCCAGCGATCGCGAAAGTTCGGCCGCGTTCCACTTGCCGCCGTGCATGTGCGCGAGCATCGCCCAGAACCGCCGCACGCGCTCCGGATCGGCGCGAAAGTTGAGAATGCCCATGTCGCGTTCGAGGAACGTTTGAATGAAGTTGTCGACCCAGGTCCGCGCTTCCTTGGCGCTTCGGGCCAGGTATGCACGCGGGAATCCCCCGCGCCACCAGAGCCGGTCAACGTTGGCGGCACCGACTTCGTCGATTTGAAAACCGGAGATAGGTAAATAGGCGACGCGCCCCGCCAGCGACTCTCCGGCTTGCGTCGCCAGTTCTGGCGACGTGCTGCCGAGAATCAGGAACTTTGCCTTCTGCGGCCTCCGGTCGGCGAGCACGCGGAGAATTGGGAACAGTTCCGGCATGAATTGAATCTCGTCGATAACGACGAGCCCGCGCGCACTCTCGAGCAAGCGCATCGGTTCCTTGAGACGCGCTTTGGAGAGCAGGTCTTCGCAATCGAGCCACATTGATAGCCGTTCGGCGGCCATCATGCGCGCCAGGGTAGTCTTTCCGCATTGACGTGGGCCCAGAATCGCGGTCACCGCGTTGGAGCGTATGAGCATTCGAATCTCATCACGGAGACGGGTGCGGTCGATGAGGTCCATACAGGAAATTCTTATACTAGGATATCAGTTTTTCATGTATGGCATTCCGCTCACGGATTTTGATGGAATCACTATCCATGAAATTGTTATAGTTATATGTATGTTTTTCCTGGATAGTTGCATACCGAGAAACGTCTCGTAACGCTACCACCACCGCCGTCATCTACAATAAAACCATGCTTTGGCGTCTCACCTTCTGCACTGCCTTTGCCGCGATTGCCGCCACTCTCGACGTCGAAACGCTCATG
>VFZQ01001214.1 GCA_016871135.1 Acidobacteriota bacterium
AAGGCTCCTATCGCACAGCCGATTCGATCTGGAACGCGCGTTACAACAATCTGTCGCCGCGCCTTGGCTTTGCCTATACGCCGGATTCGAACGGCCGGACCGTCATCCGCGGCGGCGCGGGCGTTTTCTACAATCCGCGGCCCATGTTCGGAGGGCCGGTCGATCTCGTCCAAAACGCCCTCGACGAGCCATTTCGCGTGGTCTACTCGCGCGCCGATGTTCTCCAGTTCGGACAAGTCTTGCGCTACCCGGTGGTCAACGAGCGTGTGTTGCCAATCGCAAAGGGTCCGCAGGCGATTATCGCCGGCACTTCGATCAACCCCGACTGGGGCTATCCGCGAAGCTATCAATGGAGCATCGGAGTCCAGCGCCAGCTGACCAACCAAATCGCGTTCGAAACGGGCTATGTCGGAACCCGCGGCATGGGCCTGATGCTTGTACGGACCATGAACCCTCCCGACAGAGTGACCGGCGCGCGGCCCAATCCCGGTTTCGCCACCTTCCGATACCGCGATGGCTCGGAATCGACCAACTATCACTCGTGGCAGACCTCGTTGCGACAGCGCTTCACCCGTGGTTTCACTTATAACGTCAACTATACGTGGTCGAAGACGCTGTCCTACACCGGCGACGCCGACCTGCTGCTGCCGGGATCGCCGCAAGATATCTTCAATGTACGCGCCGATTACGCTCCAGCCAACTTCGATGCCCGCCACCGGTTCCTGACGGACTTTGTTTACGATCTTCCGTTCGCGAAATGGATCCGCTCCAAGCGCATCGGCGCCGGCTGGCAGGCTAGCGGTGTGCTGACGGTGCAATCGGCGTCGCCGCTGTCGATTACGCAGCCCTCTGGGCTCGATGGCTCCCGGCCGGACTACGCCGGCGGCTCTCCCGTGCTCGATGGTTTCGCTTCTTCGCTGCAGTTCTTGAACGCCGCGGCCTTCCGCCAAGTACCACTAGGCGCCGTATCGCGCCTGCCCTTGAGGCCAGGCAATTTAGGTCGCAACGCCGTCTATGGGCTGGCTTTCTGGAATCTGGATGCTAACTTGGCCAAGTCGATTGCCGTCACCGAGCGCCTGCAACTGCAACTCCGCCTCGAACTACTGAACGCAACGAACTCAACAATGCTTTCCGGCGTGGTGACAAACATCACTGCGGCGAATTTCGGCCGAATCACCTCAACACTAGGGGCCCGCGTCGTCCAACTCGGCGCTCGGATGACTTTCTGATTTAACCCCGTTTCGCTAACCACCTTTCGCCGCAATCGAAATTTCCTCTAGCCAGAAC
>VFZQ01001215.1 GCA_016871135.1 Acidobacteriota bacterium
CGGTTTTGATCGCTCTGCGAATCTTTCGGTGACCAGCGCCGCCCGTGCCGCTTACGCCGCCGCACCCAGCCCGCTTCTCCCCGCCGCTCAGTTCAACCCGGCCGGTGGCTTGCTGTTCGCCGGGGACGGCAACCGCAATATCTACTCCCCGCCCAGCAACGCCTGGAGTCCACGCTTCGGCATGGCTTGGACGCCGAAAAGTCTGGGCGGTAAAACCGTCATCCGCGGCGGATATGGCATCTTCTACAGCACCTTCGGAACGTTCGGCATTCAACAGCCAGGCTTCAGCCAGAACACCCAGTTGGTCGCGACGCTCAACAACAATCTGACGCAAAACGCCTCGCTCGCCAATCCCTTCCCCAACGGCATCCAACAGCCCATCGGCAACGCGAACGGTGTGAACACCTTCCTCGGTCAGGGCGTCACCTATGTCAATCCGAACATGAAGCAGCCGATCACACATCGTTGGAACTTCAACATCCAGCGCGAAATTAAGAAAGACATGGTGCTCGAGCTCGGCTATATGGGCTCGATCGCCCGCAACCTCGGCGTCGGCCGCGACCGCAACTTCGTCCCCGAGCAGTTCCTGTCGGCTTCGCCGGAACGCGACAACGCCACTATCGCTCGCCTCACCGCCATTGTCCCCAATCCATTCCGCGGGCTGCTCCCAGGCGTCGGTTTGAATGGCGCCACTACCGGCGTCGAGCAACTGCTACGCCCGTTCCCTCAGTTCACGGGCGTCGGCGAAGACACCGAAACGATCGGTTATTCCAACTTCAACATGTTCCAAGTCCGCCTCGACAAGCGGTTTTCGAACGGCTTTCAGATGTTGACCAACTTCCAATGGTCGAAGTTCCTGGAAGCCACCGGCCGCTTGTATGCCGCCGCGCCGGAACTGGAATACCGTATCGCCGGCGAAGACCGCCCATTCCGCTTCGTCTACTCCAGCACCTACGAACTGCCCTTCGGCAAGAACAAGAAGTTCGGTTCGGGCGTCGGCCCTTGGGGCAATCGCCTCATCGGCGGCTGGCAGATGGCCGGCATTTTCAACCTGCAATCCGGCGCGGTCGCCGGCTGGGGCAACGTGATTTATCTGGGCGGGGACTTGAACTGGAACCCGCGGAATCTCCAGAACGCCTTTGATCGCACCCGCTTCGTCACGCTCAACACATTGCAGCTTGACCGTAACCGCCGCGCCTTCAACAGCGGCTTCTCCCAGTATCGAACCGATAAAGTCAACAGCATCGATTTTTCGATCATCAAGGACACCTTCATCGCCGAG
>VFZQ01001216.1 GCA_016871135.1 Acidobacteriota bacterium
CGAGCACACATTCACCGGGCGCATAGACATCGACCACATCCTCGCGGTAGCAGTCCGGAGGCGGCACACGCAGGCTTCGGCTCCAACGTTTCGGCTTGCCGGCCCGCGGCACTCCCATCGCACCGAATGAGATCACGTCCGGATACGCGGCGGGATACATCACTGGCGGCTCACTCGAATAGCCAATCGGACAGTTTCCCGCGGCCGCGACGACAGTGATTCCCGATTTGATCACTTCGGCGATCAACCGCCGTTCCTTCGCGCTGCCTTCGGCCGATCCAAGGCTGAGGCTCAACACTTGTATCCGGCTGAGACGCGACTTTTTCTTGGCTTTCTTCGCATCGACCAGCCGCTGCAAATACGCCCAATACCGTTCTTCGTCGACATGGTACTTTCGCATGCCATTGATGACGGCGTACTTGGTGAAGACATTGCCCATCCAAACGCGGCTCGACTCCAGGATGCCGTTGGCGATTTCGCCTTCATACGCGGGCGCGAACTTCGCCACGATGCAACCGGCAACGAAAGTGCCGTGGCCGTAGGGATCGGACTTCGATTCCGCATCGGCAAAGTCAACACGGCCCTTGAGAGCGGAGTGCGCGGCATCGCAGCCGGAATCGAGGATCGCGATGTTGTCGAGTCGTAACTTGGACCATTCCGCCGGGCGATTCATGAAGTCGGTCGGCCAATAGACTTCGCCGGCGCCGTAGATCGGTCGCGCGGGATCCTTGGAACGCTCCTGCTTCTTTTCGGCGCGCTCGGTTGCAAATATCGCCTCAACGTCGGTCGGCGTATAGGTCTGAAAATCCGGCGCCCACATTGTTGGCACGATTTCGAGGCTTGCTGAATGGATCATGAACGAGGCCTTCCGACTCGTATTGCGCTATCAAGAGAAATCCGGGTCACTTTGTCTTAAAGCTGGCATTGAGCACAGGCGTGCCAAGGTTTGTCTTGGAACCCTTCGGGGCCAGCAACTCCAAAATTTTCTTTCGGTCGGTGATGCCTTGGTGGCAGAGCACGGCGGCGGCAGCAGTGACAAACGGAGCGGCCATCGATGTCCCGGATAGCCACGCGGAGAATTTCACTTTCGAAGGGCCTTCCATCGGGTAGGCGGAGAGAATTACGTCGCCCGGCGCCAAGACGTCAAGAGCGGACGTCCGCTTGCTCTCCTTTGGGAGACTCGTACAGGTTCGCCACCAGAGACTATCGGCGCGACTCTTGGAGTAAGAAAGCGCGCCGACGCTGATCACGTCTTTTAGCGCCGCCGGATACATTGTGGGAG
>VFZQ01001217.1 GCA_016871135.1 Acidobacteriota bacterium
TCGCGGACCTGACGGGGGCCGAGCGCGTTCGCGAGTTCTTCCGGCGATTCCTTCAACACAGCAAAGGCCAGTTCGCGGGCAAGCCGTTCGAGCTTGCGGAGTGGCAATACGAAGAGATCATCAAGCCGTTGTACGGCACGATGCAACCCGACGGCCGACGCCGATATCGGCAAGGCTATCTTTCGTTCGCGCGCAAGGCGGGCAAGAGCACAATCGTCGCGGGCCTGGCACTCTATCACCTTGTCGCCGATGGCGAGATGGGCGCGGAGGTTTACGCGGCGGCGTCGGCACGCGATCAAGCGGCGCTCATCTTCGCCGAATCCGCCAACATGATCGAGCAAAGCCCGGAGCTTCGAGCGCGGTTAACGGTGAGCCGCGCGACGAAGCGAATTATCGACCGGCAGACACGGAGCGTGTTCAAAGCGGTAAGCGCGGAGGTTCCACACCTCCACGGTTTGAACGCGTCGTTTGTCGTCGTCGATGAGATCGCGCAACAACCGCACCGCGAGCTATACGACGTTCTGGCAACTTCGATGGGCGCGCGCCATCAACCGCTGTTGCTCACCATCGGCACGGCGGGCAGCGACCGCTTGAGCATTGCGTATGAGCTTTACGAACACTCGAAGCAAGTGCTCGCCACGCCGTCGCTAGACCCCGCGTTTTTCGCTTGCATCAAGGAAGTACCCGAAGCCGCGGACTGGGCCGATGAAAGCGTGTGGGGCCTGGCGAACCCCGGCCTAGGCGACTTCCGCGGCATCGACGATTTACGGCAAGAGCGCGACCGCGCGTTATTGACCCCGGCGCGCGTCGTCGCGTTCAAGAATCTCTATCTGAATCAATGGACCGCGAGCGATGAAACGGCGTGGCTGGACATGAACGCATGGGACCGATGCGGCGCGATGCTTCCCGATGGCGAGCTCGCCGAAGTCGAATGCTTCGGCGGGCTGGACTTATCGAGCACGCGGGACTTGACGGCGTTCGCGCTCGTGTTTCCCATCGGTGACCGCGTGTATTTGAGGACTTGGCAATGGTTACCGGCTGACGGCATCGCCGAACGTGAGAGGCAATCGCGCGTTCCCTATCGACGCTGGGCCGACGAGGGCCGCATCGAGTTGATTCCGGGACCAGTCATTGACAAGACCATCGTTGTCGAGCGTATCGTCGCGCTTTCGAAGCGCTTCCGCATCCGTGCAATTGGCTTCGACAGATGGGGCGCGGACATGGTGCAATCGGAACTTGAAAAAGCAGGGCTTGAAGTGATCGAGATGGGCCAAGGATT
>VFZQ01001218.1 GCA_016871135.1 Acidobacteriota bacterium
GGCGGCAACGGCTGAATGTGTTCCGCATGCGGCTGCTCGGCGCGAAGGTTGTCGGTGTGACCTACGGCAGCCGCACGCTGAAAGACGCGATCAGCGAAGCGATGCGCGATTGGGTCACAAACATCGAACACACGCATTACCTGCTGGGCTCGGCGCTGGGCGCGCATCCGTATCCGCTGATGGTGCGTGATTTTCACTCCGTGATCGGAATCGAAGCGCGGGCGCAGATGCTGGAATCCGCTGGCCGTTTGCCCGACACCGTGATCGCTTGTGTGGGCGGCGGATCGAACGCGATCGGAACGTTTCATGCGTTTGTCGGCGATGCGGGCGTGGCGTTGATCGGCGTGGAAGCGGGCGGGCGGAATCTAACGCTGGGCGAACACGCGGCGCGTTTCGCGGGCGGATCGCCGGGCGTGTTGCAAGGTTGCTATAGCTACGTTCTCCAGAACGCAGACGGGCAAATCGCTCTGACGCATTCGATTTCGGCAGGCCTCGATTACGCGATGATCGGCCCCGAACATGCGAATCTGGCCGACCTGGGGCGGGCTTCGTACGTGAATTGCTCCGACGCCGATGCGCTGAACGCGGCGATGATGTTGTCGCGCATGGAAGGCATTATTCCGGCGCTCGAATCGTCCCACGCCGTGGCGGAGGCGATTCGCCGCGCGCCATCGGAAAAGGGCAAAGTCATCCTCGTCAATCTCAGCGGGCGTGGCGACAAAGACATCGATATCTATCGCGAGAACCTGAAGGAACTGGATGGCCAATAGTCGAATAGCGCGGCGGTTCGCCGAACTGCGCGCGAAGAATGAACCGGCGCTGGTGGCGTACGTCACCGCGGGCGATCCGTCGTTGGACGCGACGGTGGGAATTGTCGCGGCGCTCGAGCGCGGCGGCGCGGATGTGATCGAACTGGGTGTGCCGTTCTCCGATCCAATCGCCGATGGACCCGTGATTATGAAGGGCGCCGAACGCGCGCTGGCCGCCGGCGCGTCTCTGCGCGGCGTGCTGGATTGCGCGGCGCGAATCCGCGCCGTTAGCGATATTCCGATCCTGCTCTTTTCCTATTTGAATCCGCTGATGCGATATGGTTTCGCCAAGCTCGCGGCCGATGCGCACGCGGCCGGTGTGGATGGTGTATTGATGACCGACGTCAGCGTCGAAGAAGCCGAGCCCTATGTCGCTTCGATGCGCGACGCGGGTCTGGACACGGTGTTTCTCGCCGCGCCGACAAGCACGCCGGAGCGCCTGGCGCTGGTTGGCCGC
>VFZQ01001219.1 GCA_016871135.1 Acidobacteriota bacterium
AAGATGTGCGAGCCAGCCGTAGCAATCGCGGCGGCCTGATTTTTCTCTTCGATGTTGGCGTGGAAGGTGTCGCAGAGAATGCCGATCCGGGCGTGCGCGACTTCATCGCACAGCCGCTTCGCATCGGCCGCCGTGTTTAGAAAGAACGTCTCGAAGCGATTAAGCGGTTCGACGGCGAGCCGCACGTTGTACTCATCACACGCACGTCCAAGTTGTTGCAGGCCGTCGACGCAACGCTTCCATTCGTCTTCGGTGCGGCGGCGGCCCGGCAGGAAACCGACCGCGCTGCAGAACGGTCCGACGAGCAGATCCAGCCCCGCTTCGGCGGTTGTGCGAATGCCCGCGCGCAGAAACTCAAGCGACTGCGCGCGCAGCGCGGCGTCGTCGGTGGCCAAACTCATGCCCGCAACCAGCGCGCTGCACATCACGCCCGGCAACTGCTGCGCATCGAGTTCGCGCCGCGCGGCGGCGGCGGGGAACGAGGCGAAGTCGAACGTCGCCATCTCGATCAGGTCCATGCCGAGCGACTTCGCCTTGCCAATCAGGCCGAGGTGCTGTTCGGTGAATCCGGCGGTCCAGAGGAGAGTGTTGACGCCAACCTTCATGATGGGAGAAACTCCGCGGCCTCGCGATGTCCGGGGCCAAAATGTTTGAGGATCACAAGCGGTTCGATCGCGCTCGTATTGGTGATGGTAACGCCATCGACGGCCGCCGCGGCCGTGACGAAGAATTCATCGGCGGACATCTGGCCGAAGCGCAACAGCGTGGGCGTCTCGGCGGGAAGACCATTGATAGTGCCGTGGCCTTCGATAACCAGCGCGCCGTAGGCGGCGGCGTCTTGCAGCGTCGCCGACATGCCTGGGCCGATCGTCAACTCGCGCGCCGAAAAATGCGGGCTGCCGTAGACGATCCACTTTTCGATAAACGTATCGCCCGAGCGCGCCATGCGCGGCGCGCGGAAGTTGGTGTCGGCGAAGAACGGATCGGTATTCAAACCCCAGTCGACCAGATCGAGAATCGCGTCGATGTCGTTGCGCTGGGCCTCGGGCAGTTCCTTCGTTAAATAATCCCAGGGCAGCGGATCGCCGGCGCACATCGACTCGAACGCCGAACCCGCGTCAAACGGCGCTTGTGGCTCGTAGGTCACCATCGTGCCCGGCGCATGCAGCACGCCGACGTCGACCTGCCAGCCCGTTCCCGGCTTCAACTTGTACGCCTTCGAATGATAGAGAATGCCGTTGTCGCCTTCGCTCCAGCGGGCCAGG
>VFZQ01001220.1 GCA_016871135.1 Acidobacteriota bacterium
GCATCGAACGGACTGCCCGTGACAAGCGTGCACAGTTTCGGAATCGGCTGTGCCAGTTGAATCTCCGCCGCCGCCTTCAGCCACATCGGTTCCAACGCATGATTGAGGTCGACCGGATGCCCGTACTCGGTGTAGCCGTTGCAGATCTTCTCGATCTTCTTCGACAGCGTCCGCATCGCCTCCAGCGTCTGATCATAGTTCAGCGTCTTCGACGGAAACGCCCAGATATTGCCCATCGGCATCGAGCCGAAGCCCTTGCTCACTTTGCCGCCCCGTGATTCGACGGTTACGTTGACGTTCAACAGCGTCACGCGATTCACCTCCACGCCGCCAAACTTGATCGGCGTGCGGTAGGTGAAGTCTTCGTAGGAAGCGCCGATCTCCTTGATGCGAATGTCGGTCGGCTTGTTCTGCGCGTGTATCGCGGGAGCGGCGGCCAGCGCACCGAGGAAAGAGCGGCGTGAAATCGTCATGAGAGCCATTGTATGCAATCGGGAACAAACGAATGTGCGGTGGAGTCAGATCAGGCAGGAGGCGTACATGTTTGAAAAAGCGTTGTTGGCGAGGACCAGGCGTAGCCCTTGGTCGTGGGGAGGGTTAGTCGTTCAGGCCGGTGTTGTCGCGGGCCTTGTGATTGTGCCGATGGTGCATCCGGAAGTAATCGCGGTGATACTTCCAAAGGCCCTGCTTCACGTCCCCGCGAAACAACCGCCGCCGGTCGAAGTGGAAGTGCAACAGACCGCGCAAGCTGCGGCCACGCCAGGTCAGGTAACCGTCGCCCGCCGGTATACGCGGACGGTGACTGCGCCGAGTAGCTGGAACAACGCGCCGAATACTATCCTCGATCCCGACAGCGTGCCGATGTTTTCCGTCGGCCCACCGATCGTCGGCGCAATTGGACCTTTTCTGATTGGTACGTCACAAACCTCCCTTCCCACCGCCCCGCCGCCTTCCCCCGAGCGCAAACCCGACGTCTCCAAACCCGTGAAAGTCGGCGGTCTCGTGAAGCCGCCAACGATCGTCTTCCGCGTCAACCCCGCCTACCCGCCGCTCGCCAAAGCCGCGCGCATACAAGGCGTCGTCAAGCTTGAAGGCATCATCGCCAAAAACGGCGCGGTCGTTCAGCTCAAAGTCATTGGCGGCCACCCGCTGCTTGTAAAGGCATCGCTCGACGCCGTCGCCCAATGGCGCTACACGCCCACGCTGCTCAACGGCGAACCGGTCGACGTCATCGCGCCCATCGACGTCAACTTCATCCTGTCAAA
>VFZQ01001221.1 GCA_016871135.1 Acidobacteriota bacterium
GACGCCGCATCTCGACAAAGCAGCCGCCGAGGGCATTCGGTTCACGCACTGCCTTTCCGCCAATCCAGTCTGTTCTCCATCTCGAGCGGCGCTAATGACCGGACGCTACCCGACGCGCGTCGGCGTGCCGGTCGTACTCTTTCCTGGCGACAAGACCGGCCTCAACGAAGGCGAGCAGACGTTGGCTCAGATACTCAAGGCGAAGGGATATAAAACGCAGTGCGTGGGCAAGTGGCATCTCGGCCATCTGAAGCCGAATCTGCCGACCGACAAGGGATTCGATCATTACTTCGGCATTCCGTATTCGAACGACATGAATCCGCGCTGGCTGATGGATGATGAGAAGGTCGTCGAAGAACAAGCAACACTGGAAACTCTGACGCCGCGCTACACCGAACGCGCCGTCAAGTTTATCGAAGACAATAAGTCGTCGCCGTTCTTCCTCTACTTCCCGCACACCTATCCGCATATTCCGCTGGCCGCCAGCCCGCGCTTCCGCGGCAAAAGCCCACGCGGAATTTATGGCGATGTCGTCAGCGAACTCGATTGGTCGGTTGGCGAAATCATGTCGACGCTTAAGAAAAACGGCCTCGACAAAAACACGCTGTTTCTGTTTTCGTCCGACAACGGCCCGTGGTTTCAAGGCAGCCCCGGGAAACTGCGCGGCCGCAAAGGCATGACATGGGAAGGCGGAGTGCGTGTTCCCCTGATCGCGTGGCTGCCGGGCCGGATTCCTAAAGGCAAAGTTTCAAGCGCGCTGGTGTCGACGATGGACATCGTGCCGACGGTTTGCGCGCTTACCGGCGCAACAAAACCCGCCAAGGCCACCGACGGCATCGACATAACGGCACTGCTTACCGGCGCGAAACAGGCGATCGAACGCGATGTCTTGCTATACTTCGACAACATCAATCTCCAATGCGCGCGCCTGGGCAAATGGAAACTGCACGTCAGCCGCTATAACAATGTGACTTACAGCCCCGCGCCCGCGGGAGGACGCAAGAGCATCCGACTGCGTAATCCGGAGCTTTACGACGTTGCCGCCGATCCGGACGAGTCCTACGACATCGCTCATGAGAACCCGGAGATCGTGAAGAAGATTCTGGCGCGAGCGGAGGAAATTCTTAAGACCGATTTTCCCGCCAACGTGCAAAACGCCTATGAGGCGGCCAAGAGTGGTACGCTAAGTCCGAATCCGGCGGGCGCGGTTGCCCGCTAAGCGAGGAATGGAATGAAATCGACTGTCGTCGCCGCGTTTGCGGT
>VFZQ01001222.1 GCA_016871135.1 Acidobacteriota bacterium
GCAGGAACATGCCGAGGTTGTAGGCGAGCGCATGGAGCTGCAGACGGACCTCGTTCTGCGCCATCGTCCGGCATGACAGCCGGGTCCACTTGAGTGCGATCTTACTACGCCTTGCACGAAATACGTAGCAGCTGAGGCTCAGGCGGCATAGCGGACGGGCTCGGCCTGGAAGAAGGCGCGGACCTTGGCCGGGCGGCGCTGGAGGTCGCGCATATGGGCCTCGACCTCGTCGCGCAATGCCTCTTTGGTGCGTGGCGTCCGGCGCTTGGCGATGGCTTGCTTCAGGTCGTTGTTGAGGAACTCGTCGGGGTTTGTGTCGGGCGCATAGGGCGGCAGATAGAACAGCTCGATCACGTCCCTGTGCTCGGCGACCCAGGCTGTGACGGCCTTTGCCCGGTGAACACGCAGGTTGTCGACGATCAGGAAAAGCTTGCGCGTGCGGCCTTTGATCAGGCGCTCGAGGAACTTCAGGAAGATCGCGACATTGAGCGCGCCGTCGTAGATCATGAACCGCACCTCGCCCCGGTTGGTCACGCTCGAGATCATCGACTGCGAGAAGCGTTGCGCCGGGCGCGGAATGACCGGCGTCTCGCCGACCGGCGCGTAGCTGCGACCGTAGTTGGCCTGATTGGAAACGCCCGTTTCATCGGCCCATTGGATCTCGGCGCCCTCGGCTTTCGCGCGCGCAGCGATGTTCGGATAATCATCGCGAAGCCACTGCTGCACGGCGGTCTCGTTGCGTTCGGTTGCACGCCGCACGGGCCGTTGCGGGCTCATGCCCCAGGACTTGAGGTAACGACCGACGACATCGAGCGAGAGCCGCTTCGCCGTCCGGCGCTCGATCAGCACCGCGACGGCCTCGCGCGTCCAAAGCGCGAACGGCAGCTTCAACTGGTCGGGACATTTGTCCGCGACGAGGCGGCGGACCTTCGTCTCCTCCTCGGCGGTCAGCGCCTTCTGCTCGCCCGGACGGCGACCGCGCTTCTTACCATCGAGCGCCGCGGCGCCACCCGCGGCTTCCGCCTCCACCCATTCTCCGACGAAGCGACGATTGACGCCGATGATCTCGGCGACCTTTGTCCGTGTCATGCCGCTTCTGACCATGGCCACGGCATTGCGCCGCGCCTCGGCCTGCGCCTTCGGATCGAGCTTGCGGAAATCGCGGTCGGCTGACATGCCATTGGCATATCCGAGTTCGTCGCCAAATGCTACCTATTTGATGCTGCGGTTAGTAACCTGCCCTTCGAGCCCGAGCAGGTGTT
>VFZQ01001223.1 GCA_016871135.1 Acidobacteriota bacterium
AGACCTGGAATGCGGGCAATCCGATCGGCGGCGTGTCGCCGTTGACCGATCCGTTCCCGGTGCGGCGCGACGGGACGCGGTTCGACGTGCCGCTGCAGAATGCGCTGGGTTCGATGGCTCGCGCCGGACAGGGATTTACCTACACCGGCTTCGACCGGCAGCATCCGCGTGTGCAGCGCTGGCGCGTTGGGATGCAGCGCGAGTTGGGTAAGGACATGATGATCGAAGCGGCCTATTGGGGCCAGCGCGGCGACCGCATCAACGTGACCGTTCGCGAGGATGCATTGCCGGAGCGATTTTGGGCGACGGGGAACACGCGCAACAACGCGATCGCGACGGAGATGAACCGACAGGTTCCGAATCCGTTTCTGCTGAGCAATTTCGCCAGCTTGCAGCAATCGAATCCGACACTGTATCAGCACTTGTCGACGTTGGGTCAGTTCCAGAGCCCGACGATCGCCAAGAACCGGCTGCTGCGCCCGTTCCCGCACATGAACGGTTTGAGCAACAACGCCGTGCCCGCCGGCGAGATGCGCACTCACGCGCTCGAACTGAATTTCCAGCGGCGCTTCGCCAAGGGCTTCAACTTGAACGCGTCGTATACCCGCATGATGCAGGAGAACAAGACGATCATCGAAAACGAGTTCGAGAGCGCGCCGCGCATCTTCTGGCCGTCCGACACGGCGCGGCCGCACCGCTTTACCGCGACCGGCATCTACGAGTTGCCGTTTGGCCGCGGGCGGCAGTTCCTGCAGACGGGAATGTTGAATCATCTGCTTGGCGGATTCCAGGTCTCGGCGACGTACGAATTCCAGCCGGGACCGCTGCTGTCTTGGGGGAATCTGTTCTACAACGGCGATGTCAACGGCTTTGAAGCGCAGGCCACATCGGGAACCAAGTCGCTGGAGCAGTGGTTCAACACAAACCTTCCACTGGAGCGCGTGGCGGCCAATCAACCGGCGGCGTTTCACGTGCGCGTGTTCCCGCGATTCTTCAACGGCCTGCGCGCGGATGGATTGAATCAGTGGAACGCGAACATCCTGCGTGATTTTAGGATCTATGAAGGTGTAAGATTACAAATTCGCGGCGACTTCATCAACGTGCAGAACCGTTCGCAGATGGCGGGTCCGGACTTGAACGTGGTGGGAACCAACTTTGGGCGAATCTTGAGCCAGACCTCGTCGCTGAACCGGTTCTATCAGGTGCAGGCTCGCATTCAATTTTAGGAGAGAGACATGAATCGACGAAATTTCTTGCAG